>JAJYZU010000029.1 GCA_021799755.1 Thermoplasmata archaeon | reverse complement strand
ATCTATGCCCACATGAACAGGAAAATAAATACCCGGAAGATCCTGATACAGGCGCCGTGGCAGGTGGTATATTTTTCTCTGGGTATGTTTGTCATTGTCTTCGGCATGGGAAGGGAAGGTCTAACTTTTGATCTTTCATATCTTCTTATAAAAATTTCCTACCTTGGTGGCACCTTTTCAACAGTTCTTTCGGGCTTCCTGTTCTCAATGATGGCAGGTCTTCTCAACAATCTCCCCTCAGTCATGATTGGAAATCTTGCCATACGTGGATCGCACCTTGGTGTGAATCTTGCTTTTGCAAATGTGATAGGCAATGACATAGGCCCAAAATTCACTCCCATAGGATCCCTTGCTACACTCCTCTGGATATACTCTCTCGAAAGGAAAGGAGAAATCAGGATTAGCAAGAGGTACTATATGAAAGTGGGATTCATTCTTACAGTTCCGGTTCTTCTGGTCACCCTCCTTGCACTATCGCTGATACTTTATCTATAGGGTATTGGTTTTTATCGCATTGTTTGATACAGTGTCATGGGATGGATAGTTCTGATCAGACACGGTGAGAGCGAAGCCAACACCAGCTC
The DNA here is from genome assembly GCA_021799755.1 of Thermoplasmata archaeon. Next base: position 9,995 of record JAJYZU010000029.1, on the reverse strand, counting down.
AATCATCTCAGAAGACATTGATCGATTCCCCCTGACAGAAATTGGAATTGAACAGGCTAAATTAGCAGGGAAGGAGCTCAACGGAATCAATATTGATCATATTTACACCAGCCCTGTCAGGAGAGCTGTCCATACTGCGGAAATCATCGGTAAAATGACCGGAAAGAGTATCAATGTTGAGAACAGAATACGAGAATCAGGATTCGGCGCGTACAATAATAAAAGCATCGAATATCTCAGAAGCAGCAACAGAGAAGCGTTAGGAATGGAACCCTGGTCTTCCATAGTTTCCAGAATGAGAGAATTTGCAGAACATTCAAGCGGAAATACTATTGCTGTAAGTCACAGTCTGCCCATAAGAGCGCTGATATCTTCAATAATCGGAATGAATGAGATCGAATCCTTTGGGGTAGAAGTGGGATACGCTTCTTTTACCACGATAGATTTTGATAACATGAAGATCAGGTCTATCGGATCCAGAACCATAACTCCGGCCGTAAGGGAATTCTTAAAACGGAATTCGGAATCCAAATCGGGATGATATTTTTGAAGAGACTGATATTTATAAGACACGGCGAAAGTAGCGCTAATGCGAAAGATATAATTTCCAGCGACATTAATTTGTATCCCCTTACACCAAAGGGTGAAGAACAGGTCGGGTTCGTCGCAGGTCAGATCTCAGCGCTGAGAATAAACAACATTTATTCGAGTCCCTTGTTGAGAGCGAGACAGACTGCAGGCATTCTTAGCAAGAAAACGAACACGGAAATAAGAATAATAGAGGAGTTGAGGGAGACCGATTTTGGGACGCTTTCGGACACAAAACTTGCGGGAAGAGTGGTAGATCTTCCGGAAAATGTGAGGAGAGAACACGGAATAGAATCATGGGAATCTCACAGGAAGAGACTGGAAATGGCACTGCTGAAAATGGAAGACAGATCTCTGGTGGTCACACACGGTCTCGTTATAAGAACAATAGTAGGAAAAGTTCTTGGGCTTGAGATGGAAGATTTCAACGGCATATTCATACGTCCCAGTTCTATGACCACGGTTGATGCTGACAGCAACAGGCTCTATTCAGTAGGGAACTTTCTCATAAGCGATAGGATAAGGAATATCTTTTCGTGAATTCAGAAGAAATGGTCGCCAATAAAATCCGCAATTTTCTGGATAAATTCCTCATCCTCGATCCCAAAAGCGCCCTTGTTATCAGAGTCTATATCGATCTCGCCAACAGGTTTCTCTCCTGATCTTATTGGTACGACCAGCTCCGACTTGGTTTCTGGAAAACAGGCAAGATATTTCTTGTTTGCAAGCACATCTGCTTCATTTATAATTTCGTTTTTTACTATGGCAAGACTGCAGAGACCATCACCAAGCGCTATCTGTTCATGTTCAGTCTTCTCGCCAACATAGGCATCAAGCACCAGTTTATCATTTCTGAGAACGTAAATTCCCACCCAGTTATATGCACTGTTTATCCTGGCAAGCTGTGCGCAAATTCCTTGAAAAGCCGCCTTTTTGTCCATATTAGTGTAGGATTCGATCGACTTAAGAAATGTTTCTTTGAGTTTTTGGTCCATGATGCTCCATAGTTGATGGAATAAAAAATATTTGTTTCTGGTTTTGCAAGAATATTCAAGAATAGAATTTCGCAGTAAAATAATAAAAGAAGAACCTGATAAAATATAAATGCTGGATTAAAATCAAGCGCTGTACATGAAAATTTTCAACACTTATTCTCGCAGTCTTGAGGAATTCAAGCCTCTGAACGCTGGAAGGATTAGAATGTTCGTATGCGGTCCCACCGTATACGACTTTATTCATGTGGGAAACGCAAGAACTTTCATAATTTTTGATTCGTTTGCGAAGTATCTTGAGGAATCCGGTTTTGAGGTTTTTTACCTGCAGAATATAACCGATATAGACGATAAAATAATAAACAGGGCCAGGGAGATAGGTATTGAACCAGAGGAATTATCGGACAGATTCTACAGAGAATTCAGGAAAGATATGACGGCGCTTAGAGTTGACAGCATCAGCCTCTACGCAAAATCCACTCTTTATATCAAGGAAATAATCAGCCAGATAGAAGTACTTTACAGGAAAGGGTTTGCATATGATTCGGACGACGGAATCTACTTCTCCGTAAAGAAATTCAGCGACTTCGGGAAACTTTCAGGGCAGGATATGTCTCAGATCAGACATGGCGTCAGAATCGATCTCAGCGAAAGCAAAAGAGACCCGGAGGACTTCGTACTTTGGAAGAAGCACAGGGAGGGTGAACCTTACTGGGATTCACCATGGGGTCCCGGGAGGCCCGGGTGGCATATTGAGGATACAGCAATAACATCAAGTCTCTTCGGAGACGAATATGATATTCACGGCGGGGCGGTAGACCTCATATTTCCGCATCATGAAGCGGAGATTGCGCAGATGAGATCCATATCCGGAAAGAAATTCCTTTCGCATTACTGGATGCATTCCGGCCTGTTGAAGATGGGAAGCGAAAAGATGTCAAAGTCCCTGGGTAACTTTGTGAAGGTCCGTGAGGCCTTGACCAGGTACACCGGTGAACAGTTAAGGTTCTTCTTCCTCAATTCGAAGTATTCATCCGATCTAGCGTACAGTGATGAATTGATGATCTCGTCCAATGAGGCACTTTCAAGAATACAGAATGCATTCATGAACCTTCGCAACATTTCCTCTGATACTGGGAGTTTCAAACTGGATTCAAAAAAGATGATTGCTGAGTTCAGAAATCTCCTGGATAATAATTTTGATACCAGAAGCGTGTTTTCGCTCCTCATGGAGAAAGTGACAGAAATAAACAGGAATATCGGGGACATCTCAAGAGAATCCGCAAAAGATATTCTGGAGATTTTCCACTTCATCGACAGGATATTCGCTATACTTAAAACAGATGAATCAGAGTATCATATTTCAAAATTGATAGAATCGATTATTGAGCTCAGGCAGACATTTAGAAAAGAGAAGGATTTTCAGCACTCTGACATGATCAGGAAGATGCTTGAGGATTCGGGCATACATATAGAAGATTCCGGAGACAGTGTGAGATGGAGGATCGAATAACAGATGAGATCACAATTAACGAAATCCGCAGTAATTGTTGTTGATCTGGTCAACGATTTTGTGAGTGGAAAATTTGGGAGTGAGAGATCAAAAATCGTTTCAAAGAAGTCAGCTGATTTTCTGGACAGAATTGCCGGTAAATTACCTGTGATATTCACGATGGATACACACATAAAGAATGACCCGGAATTCAGGATATGGGGCGAGCACTGCCTTGAAGGTACCTGGGGATCTCAAATTTCTCCTGATCTGGAACATATTGCTGCAAGCAGGATCAGGAAGAGACATTACGATTCTTTTTATGATTCTGATCTTGATGGACTCTTAAGAGCCTGGGATGTTAAGACATTGTACATCTTTGGTATAAGCACAGATATATGCGTACAGCACACTGTTGCCGGCGCCTTTTACAGGAACTACGATGTGAAAGTTATCGAAGACTTGTGCACTTCCATTGATCAATCAAGGCACATGTCCGCTCTTGAATTCATAAAAACTAATTATGGGGCGATGATCATGCAATCAGAGGAAGCATTAAATGAAATCAGAAACCTTGAGAAACAGTAACTCGATCTTCAATATTGCCGAAGCCGAAGACATAAAATCGGGAAGGACGGCAGATGTTTATTTTGAAAACGCTTTGAAAACTTTAGAAGAATATGGGTTTGATGGATCGGTAACGATGGAAGTAACGGTATCCGGTTCAACCTATCCATGGATACTGATATCAGGGATTCAAGAAGTGATCCACCTGCTTGAGGGCAGAAGGGTTAATGTTGAGGCTGTTCCGGAGGGAACCATAATAGAAGCCAGAGACATAGAGGGCGTTCCTGTGCCCGTGATGACAATAACGGGAAAATACAGGGATTTTGCAATATTTGAGACTGCCATTCTGGGCTTCATCTGCCAATCCACCGGCATATCTACCTATTCCTCAATGGTTAGAGTCGCGGCAGGTGATCTCCCATTCTTTTCGTTTGGAATAAGGAGGATGCATCCCGCCATATCCCCGATGATTGACAGGGCGACATACATCGGCGGAGCAGACGGTGTCTCAGGAATTATGGGGGCAGAGATAATCGGAATAGAGCCCACAGGAACAATGCCGCATGCCGTGTCTATCATACTCGGTGACGATAACGCCTGGAAACTGGGCTTATCAGGAAATAAGCGTCCAAAAGTGGCACTCATTGATACGTTCGAGGACGAGAAATTTGCGGCTGTCCATGCAGCAAGAATAGTCAAGGATCTTGATTTTGTCAGGCTGGATACACCATCCTCGAGGAGGGGGGATTTTTCCAATATAGTCAGAGAAGTCAGATGGGAACTGGACATAAACGGCTTCAGAAACGTTAAGATCATGGTCTCCGGGGGACTGGATCATAATTCCGTTTTGAAACTCAGAAAGGCTGGAGCAGCAGCATTTGGTGTCGGAACCTCTATTGCCTCCGCCAAGCCGGTTGATTTCGCCATGGATATAGTTGAGATGGATACTAGGTCACTTTCCAAGAGAGGTAAATTTTCAGGAAGAAAGAAAGTTTATCGCTGTCCCAAGTGCAGGAACATCTATGTAAAGCATAATAGCGATTCTCCACTCATATGCGCTTGCGGCACTGAGCTTGAATGCCTCAGCACTTCCATGCTGGTTGAGGGCAAAATTCTGAATAGATATCCAAATCCCAAGGATATACGGGACAGAACACTAGTTGAGATTCACTCTCGCCCGCAGAGATTGAGACTTGAACAGGAACTATGAATGCTGGTGATCCGTAGGGTGAGAAAAAATAAAACTTTTGCCTTGAAGACACACCTTAAAAAAAGGACCGTGCTTGTCCTTCTGGTGACAGTTACAGCATTGTTTCTATCGATGCCAGAATTCTCGTCACACAATTCTTACCAGGTTCATACTCCGCTCCCATACCTCATCCAGAATTCTGAAACAGGCGCATCACCGGATGCCCACATCATTGGTTCTGTAAACCAGAGTCAACTACTCAGCGTCATGGTTTCGCTCCAGTACAGAAACCAGAGACAGCTTAATGAATATCTTGACAACCTTCAGAGTCCCTCATCGCCATACTTTCATCGTTATCTATCAGTGAGTCAGTTCGCGAATCTTTATTCCCCGTCTGCGGGTGAATACTACAGGTATGTCGAATACTTTACGGCGAGAGGGTTCTATGTGACAACATATGAAGACCGTGTCTCAATTGGACTTTCTGGAAGTGTAGGACAGTTTGAAGACCTATTCGGGGCAACCCTTGGTGTTTATGCCGGCACTCATGGTAAATTCTACGCGCCTGTTTCTGAGATATCTCTGCCGGTTTACTACGGGAAAATATCAGCAGTGGTTGGGCTGAGTGATCAATTTAAGGCATCGATTTCGCCTCTGTTTGAGGGATCGGGATCGACCCAGACTCTCTATGGCGCAGATTTTCAGGCTGCATATCATCTGTCTGAACTATACAAAAATTACGGCTATCCAATCAATGAAACCATCGCAACCATACTGTGGTCCGGCACGAACTCTGCTGGTCAGAGCGTCGGCCCCTATGTTCCTTCAAATATTCAAACATATATCAGAAACAATACACCTTCAAATGAACCCAGGGCAAAGATTTTGTACTACAACTTTTCCAAAGCGCCGGCTCCGGGTCCCAATGCCGCCAATGATACAACTGGGGCTAATGTGGAAAGCACACTTGACATTGAGATGGCAGCTTCCCTTGCCCCAGGCTCATCCATCGTTGAGGTTTATGGCCCTGAGCCGAGCCTTGCTTATCTTGATCAGGCATTAGCGAACATACTGAATCCCAGTTATAACTCAACGGTAAATTCTGCCTTAAAAAATGTATCCGTCATTTCAAACTCATGGGGCACAAGCGATATGAACAACACCCTCTGGAGTCAGTATGAGGCAGAGGCTGCCGCAAGGGGCATCACCGTTTTTGCATCCTCCGGAGATAATGGTAATACACCTTCCCAATATCCCAGCTTTCCGGCTTCTTCTGCATTTGACGGTTATGGTACTGTTGCTGTGGGTGGCACGTTCACAACTCTTTCTGGATCTTCATCTCTGAATGGATCTGGTACCACTGCTATTTTAACGCAGTCGGTGTGGTATAATCTACCGCATCAGGGAAATGGCACGCAGGGTGGAGTTAGCGAAAATTATTCTGAACCCTCTTGGCAGATCAACAGCCCTGATGCTTCCGGGGTGATAGCGTCCAGTTCTTCTATAACTGGGCTGTCGACGGGACGAGGGACTCCAGATATTTCGGCAGACGGTGCAAACATGACCATATATTTGAGTCTTGCAGGTACCACCGGCTATTATACAGTAGACGGAACAAGCATAGCGTCACCGCTTGTGGCTGCCGAGTTTGCTGTCATTGACCATTCATCCGGAGAAAGGGTTGGATTTGTGGACCCTGCTTTGTATCAGATTGGAAATGCTCAGTATAATGGGACGTACAGCAGTCGCGGACCATTTTATTTTGTTCATAATGGATCAAATCATGACTTCCCAGCATTGAATGGTTACAACCTTGTGACCGGTTGGGGATCCGTGAATGCCTATAATTTCATGATGGATTATTTGCAAATGGGTAAAGCTGCCCTCAACTTCACAGAATCAGGTCTTCCAACAGGAACAGAATGGTATGTTAATGTATCAGGCCGTAACCTGAGTACAAGTGGTACCTATATTAGTGAAATTCTTCCATATGGCAACTATTCCTATAACGTTGGAAATGCTCTATCCTATCATGAGTTTCCATCATCCGGTAAGATGGATCTTTCCAGTCCCTATTATAATCTTACTGGATATTTCAGTTCAAAGAAATACAATGTATCGTTTGAGGAGGTGGGACTCACTATTGGTACACCATGGTACGTCTCATTTAATGGGTCTCAGAACACTTCCACCGGGAGTATAATTAATTTCACAAGTTACATCGGGGAATATAATTTTACCATCCCAGCCCTGAATCAATTCATTCCATCCATGGGAAACGGTTATATAACCATATTAAACAGCAGTGTTTCAATCAGCATAATCTTCGAGAGAATTTATAACGTTACATTTGTTTCTACGGGACTAAAGAACGGAACTTTCTGGGGGATCAGCCTTTCAGGCAGCACTGCATATACAAACCACAATGAACTGATAGTGAAGCTGACCAACGGGACTTACAAATTTTATGTTTCCGGTCTTGATGGTTACGTTTCGAACATAACGAACGGAACCGTAACCATATCAGGCAGTGCAGCCAGCGTGTTTCTTACATGGTATCCCGCTTATAATGTGACATTCGTTTCTATAGGACTGGGGTCTGGCACCACTTGGGGAATCCATCTTCTGAACAGCACCATATACAGCAGAAATGCGAGTATCATAACTGAGGAGAGAAATGGAAGCTACACCTTTTATCCGATTGGATCTTCCAGTTACTATCCTTTGAAGTCGCCTGGAAATTTCTCAATTGCAGGGTCAGCAGTCAGCATAAACGTATACTTCAAGGATCCTTCAGAATATGACGTGAACTTTTACGAGCAGGGATTGCCATCAGGCCTTAAATGGAGTGTATACGTTAATGGCACTAAATTTTCGAGCAGTGACTCTGTGATAACAGATATTGTCCCAAATGGCACATACTCATATATTGTCGGTATACTTTCAGGTTTCAAGAGTTCCACAGCTGGCGGCACAATTAACGTTATGGGTCGGAATGTTTCGATCAATGTCACTTTTAGAGCTGTGGTTACGGGAGTAAATTTTGTTCTGTTGAATTATGGTGCATCGATACCGTGGCATGTTGAGATAAACGGATCTGTGGAGGGTGATTTCAATGCAAATTCATCAAATCTTACCATACCGCTTCCCTCAGGTTCGTACACTTACATGCTGATACTTGGGAATGGCAATTCGACCCCGGTTTCGTCGGGTTCATTTGTAATATCAGGATCATCGGTTACCATCTATGTAAATCTAACCTACAGCACCACCCAGCAGAGTATAGATCTGATATACGGAATATCAATTTTCTCCGTTGGCCTTGTTTTCATAGGTATAGGAATTATTAATTCCAGAAGGAAGAAATGATTAAACAATTATAATTATTAACACATAATTTAAGTATATCCGGATCATAGAGATACGATGGCCAGGGGTAAGAGTAAAAGAGGAGTCGTCATTGTTGTTGCTGTGGTCATAGTCATAATTGCCGGAATGCTTCTATATGGTGGTTTGATCAATCAGCCTCACCTTCAGGTGCCAACAACCAATCAGGTCGATTCTGCCACCGGTAATTCTTACAATCAGACATCGACATCTCATTCAACATCTACTGGTAGCCACGGAATTTCCGGTACTGGTGCAAGTTCAGCCGATTCCGCGACATACAGTTCTGCATCAGGATCGACCATAGATATATATGAATTTGAATTTTCAAATACAACTGCTGCCAAAAGCGATTACAACACCTATATTTCATTCAATGTCGCAGGGTTCTTTTCCAGCTCTACCAATCTGACGTATAAAGGATTCACTTATACATCCATAAATCTTCTTGTCGATTCTGTCGCAATATCATTTTCGGGTAAGTTCCTTGTGTTTGTCCTTTGTACCGGGTTATCTGTGCATACAACTTCTGCTGTCCTTAACGTTACAATAGATTCTATGACTTCATTTTCAATCTGATCGGTTGATCAGACAATTGTATGACAATATTTATATTTGTAAATAATATTTGATCATGATCGAATGCGAATAACATCTGCGATCAGCATTGCAGTCCTTTCTGTTATTGTGGTGATAATGCTGATCTCTGTCGGGTCAATGTATGAGGCCACGTACGGGAGTTCCGGCAGCATCAATGTTGTCAATGAGAATGTCACATATTCCCCTTCCGGAGTCACTCTCAATGCTGTTTTGAGTGCATCCAACAATGGTTTCCTTCCGGCAAACCTGCAGTTCGTTAATCAGTCTTTAAGCATACCGGGAAACTCTAACGGTCTGATGAAAATATCATTTCCCTTGAACACTTCTGCCTTATTGAATGGATCTTTCCCGGTCAAGAATGTCATAATGAATGTGAGTCTGCTCCTGCACATGGCGTCGTATGTATTTTCTGTGATGGTACCACTCACGCTCAAGGGGATCAAAATTCTTGCTCCACTGGAAAATTTCACTTTAATGAATATCATGTCTAGGGGAAACGGCAGTTATCTTCTCAATACATCTTTTATTGATCTAGTGCCTGGTTTCCTCAACCTGACCAGCATAACTGTGCTTCTGGGTTCGACTATTATTGGAAATTTCAACATGTCCGGAATCATGCAACAGGGCCCTCATACAACGGCCAGTTTCGTTGTGAATAATGTGGTAGATCAGAAAGGGCCGGTAAATTTGACCTTTAAGGCAGGAGTCTTTACCTGGCAGGTCAACTCGCAGCTAATGTGGTGAACTGCGGTTAACGTGATCGATTAACTTCGGGAGCTCCCCAATTTCATCAATCATATAGTCTGCATACTGTGATATTATATTGTTTCCATGCTTAACAAGTACAGAGAGTGAACCCATTGTTTTAGCGGGGATCATGTCGTTTTCAGAGTCTCCAACTACAAGAACATCCCGTGGCTTCAGTTGCATAAGTTTCAGGGCCTTTTCATACGGTTCGGTATCCGGTTTACCTCTGATCACGTCGTCTATGGTCACCACATCGCTCACCGGAAGCTTTATCATGGACACGGCCTGCTTCCTACCGGAGGTTACAATCACAATTTTCATTCCCTTCTTCAGAAGAAGGTTAAAGGTAGGAAAAACGTCCGGGAAAAGATCGATTTGCGGAAGGTTTTTACTAAAGATATTTTCCTCGGTTTCTTCAATAATACTGGGATTG
>JAJYZU010000028.1 GCA_021799755.1 Thermoplasmata archaeon | reverse complement strand
GATTTTTCTATGAATTCTATTGTTCTTGGATCTGAAGGATACCCCGATCCAAACTCGCCATATTCCTTTTTCAGGTAATCGATCATCCTGTCTCTTTCTACCTTCGCAATCACGGAAGCTGCCGATACCGAAGGATATGTGCTGTCTGCCCTGTGCTCACATGTGACCTCATTCTTTGAGAATTTTTTAAGTGCCTGTGCAAGACGACTTGGATCGATATCAAATGAGTCAACATAGGTTGGATAAATCGCATGCTTCAGAAGTTCAATCGCGCCATGGAGCTCTATCTCATTTAGCGTCATCCTGCCCATCATCTCGCTTATTTCAGGGGCGCTGAAGACTATCATTTCTACAACATCTGCAGTCTGCTTGATTTTAGCATATATTTGTGATCTGGAACCTGGTGAAAGTGTCTTTGAATCTCTTGCACCCGTTTTTTGAAGGAGGTCTCCATCTCCACATACGAGGCACATGACCATAGGGCCGATAACCGGCCCCCGTCCCGCCTCGTCAATCCCGCACTGCAGTCTTTCTCCTCTCACCAGTAGAAAACGCAAAGGATGGCATAAACCATCTGGTTGGAAAAATACATTATTCGGTTGAGACATTAGCATTGAATGGAAAATGTAGTTGCAATAGCAAACCTTTCCAAATCCTATGGAAATGTAAGAGCCCTGCAAGATATCAGCCTGAACATTCCTCCCGGTGTTATCTGGGGCATACTTGGACCTAACGGGTCAGGAAAAACCACCCTGATGAGAATTGTCTGCGCCATTACTCGCAGGGATTCGGGATCGGTGAAGGTGCTTGGAATGGATCCTGCAGAATTTCCCCTGAAGTTGAAAGAAGTGATTGGATATGTGCCGGAAGATCCTGTCCTCTATGAATCAATGACTGCTTCCGAATATCTCAGCTTTGTTGCATCAGTCAGAAAGATAGACCCCGTCACGTATGAAAGGAGAACCGAGGCTCTCTTCACAGCCCTTGAGCTCAAGGAATATGCAAACGAACCCATTGGCTCACTTTCCTTTGGAAACAGACAGAAGGTTTCCATAGCCTCTGCACTCATCCACGATCCACAGATTCTGGTACTTGATGAGGCCCTAAAAGGCGTTGATCCCAGATCCTCGAGAGTGGTTAAGGATCTTGTTCATGCCCTGGCAGAAAGAGGGAAAACTATATTGTTTTCAACACACGTTCTTGAAATTGCCGAGTCGACATGCCAAAAAATTTCCATACTCTATCATGGAAAGGTTGTGGAAGAGGGTTCCCTGGAAGAGATAAGAAGCAGGGAAAAAGGATCCGGGACCAATCTGGAGGATATCTTCCTGAAACTTACGTCTGACGATGCGATAAAGTCCATGGGTGAAGATCTGGCTGGTATACTGGGATGAAATAATGAGCGATCTTTATGAAGTGTCCAAAAGGATAATGATCGAACAGAAGTACAATGCCGTGAAGAATTTTTCTTCCTTCATCAAGAGGCAGAAGAAGAGCAAGAGCGTACAGAGAATGATAATGCTGAACTACTGGGTTGGTTCCATTGCTTTTCTTTTTATATCGATTATCCTGATATACTCAAGACTTTTGAGCGGATACAGTGAGATAAAGTTTGCAAACATCGGTTTTGTCATATTTGTTTATGGATTTCTCATCAGTGTTTACAACTCAATGCTTCTCATACAGAGTGTCAAGAGCAATTCTCTCCTTCAGCCACTGAAAGTGCTGCCAATGAAGGGAAACAGCATGATCCTGTTCTTCTGTTATCTGATCTTTTACGGGTCTTCCATTGCTTTTCTTACTGTTCCAAGCATAATTGTCTATTATCTGTTTACCGGTAATTATTATTCACTCCTGTTCGGAACAATCTGGACATTCATCATGATCTTTTCCGGGTTCGCTTTTGGATCAATATTTGCTGTACTTTCGTACAAGGCATTCGGAAGCGACGTCAGGAAAGGCCTCAGAAACATTGGAACCGCACTGAAGTATACGGCAATTATGGGATCTCTAATAGTTTTTGAAATTGTAATATACATTCCGGAATCCATTTCCAATTTCATTCCGGCCCTTTCCGGAATGACCAGGTACTACACTTTTATCCTGAACATTCCCTATTCTGTTTTCCTAATCCGGCCTATTTTTGCCGATATTCTGGATGATCTGATCTTTTCTGCAATCTATCTCTCACTGTTCCTTCTGTTAGACGTTGTCCTTAGCAGGATCGCGTTTACACGGATCAATAACATCGAGGAGGACCCAAAGAACAGGACTGCAGGAAAGCCTTCCAAACCAGCAGGGTTTCGTAAATCGCTTGTGAGAAAAGATCTGATACTGGTAGTTAGGGAGCCGCAGAACATCAATCTGATAATGACACCGGTAATCATAACTCTCCCGATAATTCTATCACTATACGGCGGGAGCAGCCGTGTGAGTGCCCTGGGTATATACTACCTGCTCCTGACGCTTGTGGCGTTTGCCTCCTCCTTTTATACAATCATGGGACTCGTATCCGAAAACAAGGGTTTTCCGGGTTACCGAATCCTTCCTGTAGCAAATTCGGATATCGCTCTGTCAAAGGTCCTTTCTAACCTTATCGTATTCCTCTTCATACTTATCCCGGTTTCTGTGATATCAATTGTGATCACATCATCTTCCTTTATCTACCTGTTTATTCTCCCTCCCCTTCTCATTTTTTCCTTTGTTGATACAAGTCTGTGGAATGCCTCGAGACTGTTGAAAAAATTACCTTCAGATAGTGAGGTGATCAATATGGAGTCATTTGGGGGAAACCTTGGATTCATGAAACTCTTTGTATTCACGCTTGTGTTCTTGCTGATCCCTGTCTTCTTTCTTGAGCTTATATCTGTTATTTTCTCAATATCCCTGACTCAGCCGTTGTTTCCATTGATATTCTATCTGGTAGTTTATATCGCTCTATTTTACCTATTAACGCTGGGCCGCAGAGGTCTGAAAATGTCCAGAAAACTGCTGGATGGAATGGAAATTCGATACTGATCCCTGCTCTTCGAAAGAGTTATAAATACCTATAAAATCAACGGCGAAAGTGAAAGTAAATGACTAACGTTAAAGAGGTACCTCCGGAAATCCTTCTTAAAAAGGTTGCAGAGAAGCTGAAAGAAGATAAGAGGATAGAGGTTCCGGAATGGGTACATTACCTGAAGGCAGGAGTACATAAGGAAAATTCATGGGATACTGAAGACTGGTATCACGTAAGACTTGCATCCACCCTGAGGAAACTCTCCATAAAGGGACCAATTGGAATTTCAAAACTCAGTGCAGACTATGGTGGAAGAGTCGATATGGGCTCCAGAAGTTATCATCCCAGGAAAGGCAGCAGATTCATTGTAAGAACTATGTTCCAGACGCTTGAGAATCTTGGATACGCTAAAAAAGATGCAAAGGGAAGATCGATCTCTCCGCAGGGCGTATCTTTACTGGACAAAGCTACAAAGGAGGTTCTCAAGGAACTTTCCGAGAAAAGTGAATTTTACAAAAAACTAATTTAGGTCAGGAGTAATAGTCTTTTGTTGGGGGTTGAGTTCTGATGGATAATGATGATGAACTGGAAGCAATAAGAAGACGTAAAATTCAGGAGATGCAGAGGAATGCTGCTGACGAGCAGATGGCGGTTGAACAACAGAAGGCCGCTGAAGTGGAGAAGGCAAGACGTCAGCAAATACTAAGACAGATACTATCACCAGAAGCCAGGGAGAGACTGAGCAGAGTCAGACTCGTCCGTGCAGACATGGCTGAGAATGTTGAAAACCAGTTGATTCAACTGGCGGGAGCCGGAAGGATAAACAGGGTCATCAGTGATGAAGAGTTAAGAGATATACTGGAAAAGTTATCCGGCGCGAAAAAAGAGACTAAAATTGAATGGAGGAATAAGTAAATGAGTAGAAACAAAGAATACGGAAGAAAGATCAGACTTATGAAGAAAACCAAACAGAACAGGAGAGTTCCTGGCTGGGTGATGCTGAAGACTGCAAGAAGGATGACCCAGAACAATAAGAGAAGAAGCTGGAGAAGAAACGGCCTAAAGCTGTAAGGTGATAATCATGGTTGAAAATAATGAAGCTGCCAACGAATTTTTTCTGACTGTAACACTTAGGAAGGCAGGGAACCCCTCTGTGAGGAGAAAAGCGGATACCTCTATTCAGGTCCTCAAGGAAGAAGTGGCACGCCACATGAGGCTTGGAATAGGAAACATATGGATAGATCCAAAGGTCAACGAAATGATCTGGAAACGTGGCAGGATGAAATCCCCAAGGAAATTAAAGGTCAGGGTCGTGAAGCTCCAGGACGAAACCGCAGAGGTAATATTGCCATAAAAATGATTAATAAAATTTCGATCCTGAAAAGTGATTTCATAGGGATATACGCTAAAATCTCTGAAGATCTTGCAGTTCTGCCTAAAAACGTCGAAGTTGATGTTGCTGAAGAGATATGCCGATCTCTTGGCGTAAACCCTCTTTTGCTTTATATTGACAACTCCTACCTCATCGGGTCAATGATCACCATGAATTCTAAGTGTGTAGTTTTACCTCCACAGGAAGATGGTGCGCACACTTCAGAAGAATTCGGTGGAAGGCGTATATTCTATCTTAAGGACAAGTTCAACGCTCTTGGGAATGATATTGTCGTAAATGACAGATCTGCCATCGTACACCAGGGATTCAGCACGAAATCCATGAGGGAGATTGAAGATAACATGGATGTGGAGGTTATCAAGGCAACCATCGGAGGGATCAAGACTGTTGGGAGTGCCTCTGTACTGACCAAGAAGGGAATGATTGTCACTCCGACTGCTGAAGAGGACGAGATAGAATTTCTCGAGAATTATTTCAAGGTGGGAGTGAAGGCAGTAACAGCCAATTTTGGAAGCATGTATGTCGGTTCCTCCGTTATAGCCAATTCAAAGGGAGTTTTCGTGGGGGAGTCGACCACGCCTATCGAGCTTGGAAGAATAGACGATGCCCTGTCCTGAATTTACCTCTTTATCTGACTTATTTTGACAAGAGGTATCAGTTCTATATTGTGGTCCAGCAGATTCTTCCTGCCACCCTCCTCCCTGTCAACTATGCATATTGCCCTTTTCACTATTGCCTTGTTTTCTCGGAGGATTTCAACCGCCTTGACAACAGAACCTCCTGTGGTGACTACATCCTCAATAAGATCTATCTCCTTCCCTTCGAAGTTATTTCCGATTATAAGCGAACCTGTCCCATGGGATCTTTCCTTTCTGATTATAATGTATGGTTTGTCGGTCAGTATTGACGTGGCCACGACCAGAGGGACAGCCCCCAATTCAACGCCCGCTATAATATCCGCCGTCAGATGAGGTTTTATATTTTCCACAATCTCTTTCAGTATCTGGGGATGCGTGGATACCTCCTTGATGTCAACATAGTAGCTGGAAATTGCCCCGGATGTAAGTTTAAATTCTCCAAATTTTATGGCACCGTTTTTCACCAGAGTATCTGCTAGCATAATGAGTCAAATCATTCCTCACTATTTTTAGGTTGGCAATAGGTGCCCAACCCAAATTAAAACAGATTCGGGATAGCATTAAACTAAAGAGAACTATATAAGTCCCCTCTTCTTCTGTTCACTTCTTCTGGAAAAATGCCAGATAAGCCAGAATAGGAGAGAGAATATAGCCACCACCTCTAACGTCGGGATTATAAAAATAGTCAAAATCAGATACAACTCTGAGACATGATCATTCAAGCTGTATTGGATTCCTATCATCACGAATCCAGCAATAAAGGAAATTATTGATATTTCGAGAAATTGAGCTTCCTCCTTTCTGAGTTTCAGAATATAGTCATCCTTGGAATTTGATTTGGCTGACCTTATCTTTTGACGGTATTTTTCGATTGACATTCTTAATGGGTAAAGTGTCAAAATGCCTCCAAGATTGATCCACATTACTATGTTGAAATCTTCAAAACCAATGTATTGCAGGTACTCACTCCCCATGATCAGAATAATAGATACGGAAAGTACGAAAAGGAATTGATATATAACGCGATGAAAGAAAAGTTCGGCGTTGGAATCTAAATTCTTGAACTTACGGCGTGATAGAATGAATCCACGCATTGTCAGTGGGTATAGTATTAAAGCGATAAATATGAACAATGGAAACAGAAATTGGCTGATGGTTAACATGTCCTTCAGCACAACCCTCCCTTGTCCGTCGATGAAAATAATTGATTGAGGAAAGGAAAACTAAAAGATTCTGGGGAATTTGTCATTTGATCAATCCCTGAAAAAGATACATTCATTCTAAACACAATCCCCAAACATGCAGGTAACCTAAGATAATTTCATAGATATATATGAAATTCGATTATTTCAAAGGTTCATGAACGACAATATAATTAATCTGAATCTGTATTAATAAATTGTTGTTTTTGCACGCACACGATGGTCGGTGCCCTGCCATAAGATTCATTTCACCGTTTTTGCCTGAAAATATCTAGTGAATGATCTAAGTTATCACCAAACCGGCAAGTTAGGTAATGAACCCTAACGACGCAATGGTTGATCTACTTCGTCACATGGTTCCGCTGACACAAAAGCGGAGAGTTTGAGGTATACAGTTGTAATTACCAGAATAATAGGGTTCTTTCCATTTTTCAACCTGCTGTTTGACAAAAAGATGATAGCCGGAATATATCAAAAATATTATATACTATGTTGCTAATAGTAGCAGACATATGTATGACAACAATTCTCTCTTGCTGGAAACCATGCAAAAAAAGGTAGAAGACGATCTTGGTGGAATAGAGATTATAGGGGATGACTACAGGTGCCCACAGGATGAGCACATTGCAAAGGCAGCACAAATGAAGAGGGTACGGATAAGAATAGCAGGATGCGGAGGAGCCGGGGCAAATACAATTACCAGATTGTACCAGATGGGCATCGAAGGTGCAGACCTGCTCGCGATCAATACAGATGCGAATCACCTTGAAAAACAGACAAGATCCAAGGCAAAACTTCTCATCGGTTACAAGAGAACCAGAGGCCTTGGATCAGGCGGGCTTCCAAAGGTAGGGGAGGATGCAGCCATGGAAGACATCTCCAAGATAAGGGAACTGATGAGAGGGTCGGATATTGCCTTCATCACCTGTGGACTGGGAGGTGGAACAGGGACAGGTGCAGCCCCAATAGTTGCAAAGGCTGCGAAGGAGTCTGGAGCGATTGTGATATCGATTGTTACACTTCCGTTCAGGTCGGAGGGGAAATTTAGAATGGATAATGCAATGCACGGGCTCGAGAAGCTTTCCAGATATTCGGATACAATTCTCACCATACCAAACGACAAGCTGCTTACTGAGTCTCCCAAAAAGAACACAGAGGAAGCTTTCAGGTACGCTGACTCCATCATGACAAGAACCATGAAAGGATTGACCGAATTAATTACTAAAACCGGGCTCATAAATGTCGATTTTGCGGATGTGGCAAATGTTCTAAAAGCAGGCGGAGCAGCAATGGTGGGCTATGGAGAGTCCGCAAGAGGGGAAACCAGAATCATGGAAGCACTCAACCAGGCCATAACATTTCCTCTCATAGAGGCAGATATCTCTCAGACCAGAGGATGCATCGTAAGCGTAACCGGCGGTTCTGATATGACTGTGAAAGAACATCTAATAGCGATGACGGAGATACATTCAAGAATTCATCCCGAAGCCACCATTAAATGGGGAGCGAGAGTCGAAAAGGGTATGGAGAACAAGATATCAATCCTGGTCCTTATGGTTGGTATAAAGTCCCCGTATGTCATCAACAGGCCGGAAGACATATCCAACCTTGAAAAAATTGTACTCGACAGTGAAGATTCTATCGGCGTTGACATGATAAGATAGAAATCACTAAATTATTATCCATTTTTCATATTCTTTTGCCAATGGATAACAGGCTTATTGTTGCGCTGGATATTTTTGAAGAGAAAAAAGCTCTGGAGATCGCTAAAAATATCTCTGACATGGTATTCGCCATCAAGATAAACTGGCCCCTGATCCTTGGATCAGGCATAGATATTGTAACCAAACTTTCCAGATTCACGCGAGTTATCTGTGACCTGAAGATTGCTGACATACCCAATACAAACTCCCTCATAACCAAAAAGGTTCGTGAAAAGGGAGCATATGCCGTTATAGCCCATGCCTTCGTCGGAGAAGATTCCCTGAAGGCTGTTGTGGATTCGGCTGGAGGAGCTAAGGTGCTTGCCGTCGTAGCAATGTCCCATCCCGGCGCTTCTGACTTTATGGAGAAGAACGTAGACGATCTTGTAGCGGTGGCACTGAAGTCGGGGGCTGATGGATTCATTGCACCTGGTAACAACCCTTCCATGATCAGGAGAGTCCGGGAAAGGAGCATGAACAAACCCATAGTTTCTCCTGGAATTGGTGCACAGGGAGGAAATGCAGTAGAAGCAGTGATGAATGGAACTGATTACGTGATAGTTGGAAGATCTGTTTATGAATCTGCACATCCGGAGGATGTGGTCGGGGATCTCAACTGGCAGATTTCGGAGGGTCTGGAAAGACGTCCCGGCAAGTACGAAATTCTAAATCTCTAATTCTCTTGATTCATTATTCTTATCTCACATTTGGTGCAAGTAGAGGTCTGATTCCATCCATTGAGAATGGTTATTAGTCAAAATAGAATAGAGTATTGATGCAGAATACCAAAAATTATGACAGCGAGTACTGGCAGGAATCTATCCTATCAGGCAATCAGATCAGCCGTAATGATGCGATGGGTATACTCAATGATCTGGATCTCTTCCAGCTGATGAATCTGGGCTCAAGACTGACCTCAGTTCAGGTTGGAGACGTTGTTACTTATGCTGTATCGTACAACATCAACTATTCCAATTACTGCGCCGCAAGCTGCCCAATATGCGCATTCTATGTTCCTGCGAAATTGAAGGGAAAGACTGACAGAGGTTATGAACTGAGCGTTGAGCAGGTCAGGCAGGAGACCCTGAAAGCAAAGAATCTCAACGCAACTGAAATTCACATCGTGGGAGGCTTCAACCCCTATCTTGGAATGGATTATTACGAGAGCGTGTTCAGGGCCGTAAAAAGCACATTCCCAGAAGTAACTCTTAAAGCACTCACAATTCCGGAGATTGATTTTATCGCCAAGACAACTGGCAACAGCCTGAAGGAAACCGTGATGAGGTTCAGGGATGCGGGAATGGATGCTCACACCGGTGGCGGGGCTGAAATCTTTGATCCTGATGTGAGGAAGCAGATAACAACGCCGGAAAAGATTTCCGGTGAGAAGTGGCTCGAGGATGCAAAGATCATTCATTCTCTTGGAATACCGGGCAACTCCACCATGACCTACGGACACGTTGAGACCTGGGAGAGCATTGTGGATCATATGATCAGACTGCGGGACAATCAGCTTGGAGTCCCCGGATTTCTCTCTTTTATCCCGCTTAAGTTCAGCCCTGATAATACTCCTCTCCAAAAAATGGGAAAAGTGGTCTATCCGGGTTCTGGCGAAAATGATCTGAAGGTCATTTCAATGGCGAGGATAATACTGGGCAGCGCAATCAAGAACATCAGCGTATACTGGGTTGCCATAGGGAAACTTCTGGCGCAGATTGCACTTGACGCCGGCGGAAGCGATCTTGTCGGCACTGCCTTCAGTGAAAAGATATTCGGTGCAACCGACAGGAACGAAACTGCAACCACCCAGGAGATAAATTACCTGATAAAAGAAATAGGTAGGATACCGGCACAGAGAAACACGTTTTATGATATCCTTTCGTATTTTTGAACCTGAAATTTGACTGAATCACATTTCTAAAATTTTCCAAACAAGATTTTGGTACAATCTTGAACCAATAATCTTATTGATTGATTTAATCTATTTAGAAACATGATAAGCAGAGTATTTGCAATAGCAATGGTTCTTGCTCTTGTAATGGGGGCAGGTATTGTTGCCGCTGCAGGCACGAACAACTCGCTACCAAGTGCAACGGTGGGCAATTTTTCGTTCACCTATGACAAGTCTGCGAGCACAATAACCAACCTGAATTACAACAGTACGAACGTGAACGCGAGCATAGCCAGCATGATAAAGGTCGAAGCGCAACCGTTTATTCCGCTTGGCAACGGAATGTCTAGTTCCGTTACACTACAGAACGCCAGCGTATTTCAGACCAAGGACGAGAATCTGTTTCTTCTCTTTGCGGGTGGTATGAGCGCAACGCCCAACTCGGCATATGTGAACATCACTCTTGATCACAAGGCGCAACCGTTGAAATTTGGTCTTAACAGCAGCTTTTACTTTGGAATGGGCGGGTTTTCGACCTCGATGGGCCTGAACATGGGATCTGCCAGGGTTTATGGTATGGACATTGATGGGATGCCGGTAATAATCTTTGGAACCTCCGGTGCCAACCTTTCTTCAAATGGACTATACCTCAACTACACTTCCCAGTCTGGTCACGTCATCTTGGGAATTATGACAAATCTTTCCCTGAGAAGCTATCTTATGGAAAGGTTGCACAATGACAGGGCATTCACCTATAATACAACAACAGGGCTTGTATCGGGTGATTTCCTGAACTTCACCTTCAGCCCGTCCACCGGTGTCATTAAAAACTTCAACAGCGCAATTGACAGGCAGACTGTATTCGCCCAGATTGAAGTCAGTGGAAACGGAAGCCTTCTTGAGAGTGGAAGAGCACCCGTGATTGCCACCGATTCACCGATCCTGATCGGTTCTCTGTTTGCATATCTGAACAATACAACACTTATGACAATACATGACAACCCGGCTCTGGAGTC
>JAJYZU010000027.1 GCA_021799755.1 Thermoplasmata archaeon | reverse complement strand
TTTACCCTACTACCCTCACCTATAAAATAAACCACTTCTTTTAATGTTCACCGTGCGTGATATTGTCTAGCAATATAAATTTTACTTAGAACATGATGACAGGCTCACTAACACAAAATCTTCCATACGAGGCAGCGAATTCTTTTCTAATTATGAAATCTTTTTCTTGGACAGTTCGGTCTTTTTGACCGATCGGTATTTAAAAATCGGTACATATTATATATTATGGCCTGATGTCAAACTATTGAGCTACCTGGTTGTTACAACAAGGTGCCCTATTTCTTACGAAAGGGTTGCGGGTAAGGTTCTAAGAAGGGAGAATATAGGCGGAGTGGCTGTTTCGCTGAACAAACTTATGTCAAAGGAGGGGGGTGTCTGGATCTGTTGGGGAGATGGCAGCGCGGATTCAGAGCATCTCGAGGAAAATTACAATGGATATAAGATAGTTAGGGTGCTTATTCCGCAGAGAGAGAAAAAAGGCTTTTACGATGACTATTCCAATGGTATCCTGTGGCCGCTCTTTCATTACTTCAGAGAAAGGATAAAATACTATGGCGGTGCCTTTGACTCCTATGAATATGCTAACCGTATATTTCTTGAAGCTGTGCTAAAAAACGTATCCAACGATATGGTGATATGGATACATGACTATCAGCTTTCTCTTCTTCCGGGGATGGTAAGACAGAAGAGCATCAGGAACACTATTGTATTTACCTGGCATATTCCTTGGGTTTCGGCAGAGTTTTTTGCGACGCTGCCTGAATCCAGAAAAATAGTTTCCTCCATTGTTTCCAGTGACGTGATAACATTTCATACCGATCAGTACAGAACAAATTTTATTCATTCAGCAGATTTTCTGCTGGGTAAATCATCCGATTATGCCAAAAAATCCTTCTCTATACCGCTAGGAATAGACTACTCATACTACTCGGTAAATGCAGTCCGGGCAAAAAATCCCTTTGACTCAGCGATGAAGGTTATTTTTTCCATTGACAGGCTTGATTACACTAAAGGACTGACTAACAGGGTTCTTTCTATCAGGACACTTCTGGAAAGACATCCGGAACTTGCAGGTAAATTTGTGTACGTCATGATAGTCAACCCCAGCAGAACTTCAGTCAAAGAATATATAAATTTCAAAAGAGAGCTTGAAATGAATATAGGAAGGATAAACGGTGAATATGCAAGCGTAAAATGGGTTCCTATCATTTACATATACAAAAAAGTAAACGATGCTACTCTCCTATCATATTACCGATACGCAGACGTTGCTTTAATCACCCCGCTCATTGATGGCCTGAATCTTGTCTGCAAAGAATTCGTTGCTGCTACCGACCATGGTGTCCTTATTCTTTCCAAGTTCGCAGGTGCCGCTACAGAACTCAAGGAGTCACTCATTGTCAATCCAAACTCCCTCTCAGAAATGTCGGATGCACTTTTCAATGCAATAAACATGGAGAAGCAGGAGATCGAAAGAAGATTGTCGCTTCTGAAGGCTGAGATCAAAAAAAGAAATATAAGCTGGTGGCTTGCCCGTATAAGACAGGCAGTGGAGCGATCTAATTATGAGCCAACAATCTCTGATTTTAGCCAGGAATAGTTTTGACAGCATTAAAGCATTGAATCCGTTCTTTTTTCTTGATTATGACGGCACCCTTGTACCACTTATTACAGAACCTGAAAAAGCATTTGCGGATGAAGAACTAAAAGAACTCCTTCGAAAACTGTACTCCAAATACAGAACCTTCATAGTAACAGGAAGATCGCTGAGCGAAATGGACGCGCTTCTTGGAATGAAACTGAATTCTATAGGATGGCACGGTGCTATGGCCAGGGTTGATGGCAAACTGATATACCTTATGGAAGATGCAGAATATTATCTTAAAGCGATAGACAGTCTTATGGAATTGCAGGATTATTTTGTGAAGAAGTATCCCGGGCTCAGAATGATGGACAAGAATCCTGGAGTGCTGTTTCTCTTGTGGAATAATAGTGAAAAGCAGATCGTGGATCTTGAAACTGAACTCAGGGGAATCGCCCATGAAAGGGGTCTGTCCGTGATAACGGGGAAAAGAATCATAGAGCTAATTCCACCCGGCACAGGGAAGGGAAATGCAGTAAAGAAGATGCGAAATGGTTCTCCATGTGTTGTTACAGGCGATGATAACACCGACGAAGATTCCTTCTCGAAAAATGAGGATTGCATCACCATCAAAGTCGGTGCGGGGAAAACCACTGCAAAAATACGACTGGACAGTGTTGAGGAGATGCGGGAATTTCTCCGGTATACAGTTATATCCTGAGGTGGAATCTCTGCTGATTCTGCAGCGGGTAATCCGTGTCGTACCGTCTGATTATTTCCGTATCAATTTCTCCAGCAACCACTCCCTCTCCTTCCTCGAGAATGGAAATGATATTTCCATAAGGATCCATGATGAGTGAGTTGCCGGAGAACATACTGCCACACTGTGCTGCCGCAACTACATAAGCACCGTTCTCTATTGCACGTGCACGTAAAATTGATCTCCAGGATTCCTGCTTGCCTTCTCCGCTGTACCATCCAGCCTGGACAAACATCAGATTGATTCCCGCGTTCTTCATCAGATAAGAGAGTTCAGGGAACCTTATGTCATAGCATATTTCTGTACCTGCTGTAAAGCCACCAATGGTGAATTTTGCTATTTCAGGATCACCGTGTAAATAAACATCGCTTTCCCTTCGTTTCAGTGCATCATAGAGATGGATTTTTCTGTATCTGAATTTCACATCTCCAGATCTGATCAGAAGTGAACTGTTATACGGTCTTTTTCCTGAGAACTCCCAGTAGTTGATAAGAAGTCCCGACGATATGCTGCTGGATGCTTCCTTCATCGCAGTGAGGAATGATTCTGATTCCTTTCGTACCTGATCCCAGTTACCTTTAAAGTAGTCGGGAACAAGCATCTGGTATTCCGGAAATACTACAATTTCAGGTTTCTTCTGAAGTGCGATTTCCATAAGATCTTTGCTCTTCTGAATATTGGCACCCACAGATGATGCTGACTCCATCTGCACGCAAGCCACAGTGATTTTGGTCATCTTTTCACTCCATTCCGGGTGAGGAAAGCTTCTCAGGCAAATAAGTGTCTGTGACGTAATCAAGCCCGTATTTGGCCAGTGCCTGCTGTTCCGCCTTTTTTCCTGTCTGTAGCATTGTCTCTATTTCTCTTTTCCAGAATTCCGTCTGAAATCTGGGGTCTTTCAACTCAGCATTGAGAGCCTGAATATCCTTATCTGTAAGTTTGTCCGTCGGGAGTTTATACGTGAGAATATCGGTTGCGGTCACGCCGATGAATTCTGCTGTTGGTACCGCAAGGTAATGAGATATGTGCGCGGTCTTTATTGCACCATAGGCGACTGAAGCAAATATCCTGAACGACCAGGGATCCCCGTCCGTGAACACATATATGGGCAGATGCAGTTCATCATTGATCCTTTTCAGGAGCCGCCTGGTGCTTCTTGCGGGTTGGCCCTTCAGGTGTATTAGCACAGATCTCATCTTCTCGTCAAATCCATTCTCTACAAGTCTGTCAAACATACCGCCGGTTTCAATGGCAAGCACAAAATCAGCATCGACGGATTTGAACTTCAGTTTCTCCGACTCAACATTGTAAGGGATGCCATATCCGCCATCGCCTACATCGTCCCTGCAGTTTATTGTCTTGAACTCGCCCTTTCTGTTTTTCTCCTCAATCGTAATGTTTCCAATGACGCTTGCCCCATTTTCTTCAGGCCTCAGGTTGAAATCCTCCCTCATCAGGGAACTTATCACCTCAAGATCTTCAGAGAGAAGGTTTGATTCGTCCTGGGTGTGAAATTTGCCCAGCCCCCACCCTTCCGATATGTAATACATCTCCCTCAGCGTAGACGTCTTAGATGTTCTCTTCATCTCCATCACGAATTCTATCACATCTATCGCCTTCAGTATATATTCTGCACCATCCAGGGTTTTAGCTGTCCTTGTCACAAAATTGTCTCCGTATCTCCATACAAGATATCTTGGATCAAGCACTATGTTATCCCTGTTTCTTGATGAGACTGAAATCTCAGGTATGTCACCAGATTTCATGGCATTGTAAATCCTGTTAGCTATTTCGATAAGTTTTGTCTCACTTGCTGTCATCTGCTGCACTCTCCTGAATTATGTCAACTTCCTGGATGTTCCAGTCGCCTGGCAATGGGTCTGCCCCCTGCACCTTTGTGACGTCCTGTCCCTCGAAATAATAAACTGTGCCGTCATACTTGCCCTGCGCGTTTGATACGATAAATGAAAATGCCGAACTTCCGGATGGCGGAACATCGATAAGGTCCCACGCTTTCTGTTCGCCGGAAAGTTCCCCCGCAGGCGGATCCGGGTATATCTTGATGGATCTGGGTATCGTCGTGTAGTTAAAAACCCTGCACTGCACGGATATGCCTTCGGGAATGGATGAGAAATCTTCTGTCACTAGAATCACGTTCGCAATCTTTGAGATCACGTCATCTATTGGCGGCACATCGTTTCCGGTGACAGATGCTGCCTTCCGGGCTATTTCTGGGATGATCTCGCTCACAATCCTGTACTTTTCCATCACTTTCAGCCTGCGGTCCTTTTTGTTCATATATGTTTTCAGGCTTCTACCGGATATTCGAAGTGCATTCTTTATCTCCTCTATAATTTCAGGAACGCCTGCGATGGCCTCTTTTGATTCAGACGTAAACGGAAGCCTTGTACCAAGAACGTGCACAAGTATCATCATGGGTCCAAAGGGAATTCCAGTGCCGGATCTCTGATCTAATCCATAAGATCGCCAATCGGTTTCTGCTACTGCCCTGGTTATCGCACAGGCTCCAGGTTGAAACAGGAGGGGCACCTTGTTTGCGTACCTGATAATACTCACCTGCTGATCTGCCGGCAGATCGCCGCCATAGACTATTCCGACTTCCACTGAGAATGGATTACCGTTATAAATTGCTGGAGGCCTCATCACTGGTTTAGAATAAAAGGAGGGGTTGATCTCTCCGTAGACATTTCTCAAGCCCTTTCTTATAAAATCGGAACCCAGAGGTGAAAGCGAATCGACAGGTGGATTCATCAGTTTGATCTGCGTGAAGGCGTTCATAAGTGACTTTCCCTTTGCGCTGTCAAGTTCTGAAGGATTCATATCCTGCGGGATATTGGATATCTGCAGCAGTTCCATGGCAGTTTTTTTGCTGACCCTGGAAAACTCCTGAGAGAGAAAATCAACCATATTGTCGTACTTTGTTTCCATTCCCATCTGCTGGATTTCGCCGAGCTCGAGACCTGGAGGAAACGGTTTGACCGGTGTGGACCTTCTTGAAGGGTACTCCACCACTCTTTTGAATGTAATGGTTCTATTGTCCGGATCCGTGAAACGGAGCTCCATGTTTGGATTGACTGCTGCCGTTTCCCTGAGATACTCTATGACCGACTGCTTTCCGATCTGATATTTTCCCTTGGCAGTGATTGATACGGATGTCCCATGCCCCTTGTCTGTAATTATTGGTTTCTCCACGAAAATCCTTCCGGAATTTTCCTTAATGTTTATCCCGAGCTCAAAATAATAACCTACATCTTCTCCTTCCCTCTTCGTGATAACCATTGTCGGTTTCCCCGTTGTGATCTGACCATACATCACAGATGCGGTTATGCCTATTCCCTGCTGTCCCCTGCTCTGTCTCATACCATGGAACCTGGATCCATAGAGAAGCTTTCCAAAGACACTTGGGACATCTCTTCTATCTATTCCCGGCCCGTTATCGTCAATTGTAATTCTGTATTCATCCTTTTCAAGTCTTTCGATCGTAACTGAAATTTCAGGGATTATTCCATATTCCTCGCAGGCATCCAGAGAGTTGTCCAGGGCTTCCTTCACAATCATGAAAAGTGATTTTATAGGTGAATCAAATCCAAGGATGTGTCTGTTTTTCTCGAAAAATTCAGATATGGATATTTCCCGGTTTACTGAGAATTCCTGAGGTTTTTTTGGCATTGAAGCCATAGGCACTGAAAATTTAAAATGATTTCTGTGTTCGTTCTAGATCTTCAACAATGACAGGGATATCAAAACAGTACCATGAACACTACCTCGTGATGGTTACGATGTATCTTGGTGCGGGCAGTAAAGATGTCTCATCCGAAATAGCCGAGATCTTCCTTGCCACCGGTCATCTTGTTCTGAATGTCTTCCTGCATTTTCCCCGTGATCTGTTCAATCTGTTTGCTTCTCTCCTCTATATCTGCGAGATCAACCTCAATACCAAGCAGATTGGTGAGTACCTTCAAAACCTCCATGGCCCCTCTCGGATCGGCAAAGTATCCCGATGTTTCACCCATCAGGCAGGCCCCCTCGACATTGAAAAGCTCCTTGGCCAGGCCGAGCATTATTCCAGCGGATCCAACAATTCCGCCTCCCGGCTCTCCCTTGGGAAACTGAACGCCAGCACTTTTCAAGGATTCCATCATTGATTTGTCTGTGATAGCTCCCAGCACTCTGGGATGTTCTACTATTTTTCCCGTGCTGTAGCCTCCAAGGGTGTAAACCCTGGAGAGTTTGAACTTTGAGAGAAGCTCGAGTATGTTGTAAGACATTTCATATTGCCCTTCCTGTGTGCTTCCCTGAAAGTCTCCGACCAGAGCAACCATGTCCGATTTACCCGGGATTCTTTTGTAATAAAGACTGTTCCTCACAAGGTAGGTGAGACTGTCCTCTGTAACAAAAACCTGTGGCGGAAGATACTGTGAAAATATCTCTGCAAGCTTAACCATCTTCAGTTTCTCCACAAGATACTCCGCTGCAATCTTTCCAATATTTCCTATACCTGGAAGTCCCCCAACCAGTATTGGTGAGTTGAGTTTTGGTTTCTTATACTGCTTAATTACTATTTTTTCCATCTGTTTCATTCCTCATCTTAATTCTGTATTTCTGAAATCTGTCGTTTGGAGTAAACTTAGGAGGTACTGCCATTGCAGTCGGTCCACCACACTGAGGGCAGGTTTCCTCGAGAGTGTATATATGACATTTACCACAGTACCTAATGAGCGATCTCATCTATCATTCCCTTGCGAATTCCATGTTAACAGAATTCTTTTTCGCGCTTTCTGATATTGTTTGAATAACCTTCTTAAGGTGATCTTCTGCTGATTTATAGTCGGTCTCTGTTATCGATATTCTGTATCTCGGGGAACCGATATAATGAATGCTGACATTATCCATTTCAAGTCCGGTTAATGTCATCTTGATTCTGTCGATTCCATCGGGTTCGAGGCTGTACATTTCCATATACCCACCAACCTTCACGTATGGAATGGTCACGTTTTCCTTTGCAACCTTCTGGAATGCACCTTTCCATTTTCCCTTGAGTTCGGGTAACCATTCATCATGCGTGGCGGCTGCATCTTCAAATGCTGCATATAGTGAACCGTACTTAACCTGCAGATCATCCGCAAAATCCTTCCATGCCTGATCTAACGAAATTTTGAGAGCATTGCTTACTATTTCAAGAAGCTTTTCAGCCTTCTGTGAATTTTTCCACTCTGAGATTTTATCCCTTTTCTGGTGCTCATTTACTCTCTTTAGCGAAAGTTCCACATTTCTGCGTGATTCGTTTACATTGATTACCTTGCAAACAGTTCTTTGTCCTTCCCTGAGATAGTCCCTTATGTGTTTGACCCAGCCGGTGGCAACTTCTGCAACGTGAACATACCCCTCAACGCCGGGATATTCCTCCAATTTCACCTTCGCACCGAAGTTCTTGACCTCGGTTATGGTGACAACCACAAGTTCCCCTGGCTCAGGGATATCTCTGTTCATTATCATTCCTCGATAACTTCACCGTTGGTCTCAAGAGATCCGCCGGTTGGTTTGGCGAGCGTGGATCCGCAAACATTGCAGGTCACGTTACTGGAAACTCTGTAAAATACATACTGTTCGTTGCTGCAATCCTTACACTTGATCTTTACGAAACCACGCTTCTTGAATTTGGGTTTTACAAACTTACTTTCCACCAATTTACTGCGCCTCCATTATTTCAAACTTCTTTGCCCTCTGTGTTGGGGGAGTAACCGCTGTCTTGCAAGTCAGGCACCTGAAACGAATGGAAACCCTCTTGGTCGGTTTTTCTCTGCCTTCATACCGAGGTCTGGGGAACCCTCCAAATCCAGACGTAACTCGCCTGAATCTTCTCTGGCCTGCCCTGAATTCACTCGCTTTCCTCTTCTTCACTCTCTCGACTTCATGATCTGTATGTTTCTTACATTTGGGACAGTACATCTTAACTGTTTTCGGAAGCTTCAACTCATATCACCCTTCATTCATCCTGCCTGAACGATTTGTTACCATTCTTCATATGCAGTTCGCAAAACTGTATAGCAGGTATTTCTTAAACTTTACCAGATATTACCCTTGAATATAAGTTTTGATTATCTTAGCCCTGCAACCAAATAAACTTTCAGGGTTAGAGTGGACTATTTACCATACCGGGTTCCTGTTATCACCAGACGCAGAAATGATTATATTTCCTTACTAATAGAGAAACAATGGAAGCCCCTTCCGTAAATGGATATATTGCGAGCAGAAGAGATAATGAGACCAGATCTTTCCTGTACTTCTTGACGGTGAAACGCTATTCAGCATTGAATTCATTATTCATGTTTCTATCCCCGTTATACTTTCTGTTCTCGCTGGCATTCCTTCCTGGCAATTTCGTCTTTGCATTTTCATCTGTCGCAATTTACTGGTTAATCCTTTTGCTCTTTTATCATAGAAGATTTACTATTGAAAGGAACTACAGGAAATTAAATGTAGGATATCTGGCATCATTTGGAAAGCTGCCGATATCTTACTCCTACCTCAAGTTCGGTATATTTACCATGGCTGTTTTTGTTGCAGTCTTGATCCCAATCAATTTTGCCTTGAACTGGTTTGAAGGAGTCATACTTCTGCAATCATTCTTTGTGATCTTATGGTATCTGATGGTCTCCAATCTGTGGTTGAAAAATTCTTCAAAGCGTGCGCAGTCGATAGATTCCAATGATCTTCTTGCAAAATTGGATTCCATAACATCAGCAGAAAACATGCCACATGTGGTCCCACTTTTGATTCCCACAAGTGATTCCAAGGTTGCCAATGCTTACTGTGCAGGCGTTCTAAAAAACACGGTATATATAACAGATTATTTGTATAACAATCTAAACGTTGACCAGTCCGCTTGCATCCTTGCCCATGAACTGGGCCATATGAAGCATAAGGATAATCTACTTTCATTCTTTTTATCCATGGTACCATTCGGAATTGTTGAAATTCTGGTCCTTGTTGTAATCCTCATTGGCTACGGATTGTTAAAATTACCCCCCGCCCAGTTTTTTTCTCCCCCATTCCTTATCGCCCTTTCTGTCTCGATTTTCTTTTCTGTCCCCATTATCATTGCGAATGCCCGCAGAAAGCGAGAGTTCGAGGCCGATAAGTTTGCCTCAAAGTACTGTGATCCTGATCATCTTGCGATAGCACTGATCAAGGCCAGCGACTTAAACATGGTACCAATCAGTTCACAGGTTGGCTCTCATCCATCAGTAAAGCGAAGGATCGACAGAATGTTATCTGGCTAGTTAAATCATAAGATTTCGTGTGAGCAGTGAATCGGCCGGTATGATATCTATCTGTCTGCAACTGGTGGAAAAGTGAAATTTTGTAAAGTATCCAGAAATTTTGATCCAGTCGGAATCAGGAATGTTCACAAAGAAAATTGAAATGCTTAAAAAATCAGGAACTTAGAAACAGTTTGGGTAACAATGAGTTAAGGATTTTGACTGAAGCCCTATAATTTCAGTACCTAAAAACTGCCATGAGCATGCTTTGGGATATTTGACTTGAAGTTTAATTGAAAATGTTGCATTGAATTGCCTGAGTGCAATTCTCATGGGAATTAATGCTGGCCCTTTGTATTCTGCTCAAATAGTCACAGTCAATCACGCCTGCTTATTGCCAGAAGCAAAAAAATTTATTTTTCAGTATGTTTGCAGACATTTAGGAACAGATACTGCCAGTTTATTGGGTGATTTATCCGATTCTTAGAAAACTACAAGATACGCCATCAGACTTATTATGACAACCTGCAGCACCAGTTGACCAAGAGCACCCCTCGATCCGATGATCAGAAGTCTTGAAATTCTTTTGCCATCTATTTTTCCATTTCTAAAACTGCGGTAAATGATTATGGATGTTGAGAATATTGTAGCAAAACCCAGTATCACAAGGATGCTTCCTATGATGATCACCCATGTGAATATCGGGGAATATATGTCGAAAATACCTTCGCGGGTGGCAAGAAAATAACCTGCAAGCGGTGTAAGGATTGATGTTGTGGGAATGAAGAAGAGCGTCATAGGTAGAATTCTCTTTGCTATGTGAATCTTTGATTCGTAATCAATTGTAGAAAGAACGCTGATGAATATGAGGCCATAGAATACATCCACCCCTGTCCATATTGCCCCGAGAAGCACGTGGATATAATCAAGCAGAAGAAAGTTTCCATACAGGTATATGCCTGCAAAAACCCCTATGGGAATCAGTGAGGACAGAATACCAGCCCTCAGAATTGCATTCATATTGCTCTCATCATTTGTCAAAGGGAACCTCCAGTTGCAAAGTGCGCCATGAAAACAATAATGACTATCTGCAGTACGAGCTGTGAAAGCGATAGTTTAAGATTGAACATGGTCAGCCTCACTATCTTCTCAACATTTCTGCTTCCCCTGAGTATCTCGGAGTAGATCCTGAGTTCATTTGGAAGGAATATCAGCAGCCCCTGAACAGTAAGGATAAGTGCAATAATCGCCGTAATGATGAAATAAATAGAAAAAAAATCAATCCCAAGTCCTGCAGCAAGATAGATTCCAGCAGTGATCGTTGTGGTTGCAATGGAAGGCATGAAAAACAGCATCATCGGAATAAGACGTTTTGAAACCTCTGCTCTTTCAATATTGGATAACCCTCTCATAATGAATGCGAAGAAAAGCCCCATCACCAGATCCATGCCGGTCCATGCCGAACCAACCACCACGTGGAAATACTCCAGAAAATAGAAATTGCCGCT
This sequence comes from Thermoplasmata archaeon, assembly GCA_021799755.1. The sequence goes on along the minus strand of JAJYZU010000027.1, from coordinate 192 downwards.
GAAAAGGATCAGAATCAGAACTATGATTGGGATCAACAGCATCGGAAGTCCCCTGCCCATGGATGATCTGAGTGTGAAACCTCTGCCTCCGAAGTGAGTCTGACGTTGTGATTCCATCATGTTTTATCCCCTGTTTCCCTACACATCTTCAGTTTACGTTAGCCATCGTAAATGACAGTATGCTTCTTCACC
>JAJYZU010000026.1 GCA_021799755.1 Thermoplasmata archaeon | reverse complement strand
CAGTTCTCTGATCAGGTTCAAAGAAGACCACGCGCCTCCATTTAATCCTCTCCATTTTTCGCCATATCAATGGTTAATAACTTTGTTTCGCATACTTGATAATGGAATCTCAGACGAAGTTCGAGGAGGAGCTGGGAGAATATCTGAACCTAAAATCAATTAGCACATATGACGTGACCATGGATGGAGATCTGCTCGCATACGCCGTGAAGAACACATTCAAAGACAGGAAAGATTCTGGATTCGATCTGAAGATTGTTGATCTGAGCAGGAATGAGGTCATCAGAAATGACCATTTTCCAAAGTGCACTGCCACCCGTCTCTCATTCAATGAAGAGGGAAAGAAACTCGCGCTCCTCTACAATTCCGGGAAGAAGAGTTATATCTACACCTATTTTGCAAACTCAAACATTCCAGAGAAGACGATGTTCGGTGATCTGATTTCAGACCTCCGGTGGCATGGATCAGATATGATTATTTCAATGCAGGACCCCATGGATGAGACAGAGAAGGCAAAATTTGAGGATGGTTATGATGAGGCAAGGATAGAAGAGAACCCCAGGTTCTATTCAATATGGAAATATTCTCCGGGGAATGGCCTTTCAAGGATATCATCCGGCGTTCAAATCTGGGAATTCGATGCCCGCAAAGACCTTGTGGCCGCAGTGGTATCTGACACGCCTGACGAAAACTCATGGTATTCCAACCGCATGGAGATATATGACATGAGGGAAGGAACGCGACGCACAATATTCCATGACAGCGAGATACAGGTATCAGGCCCAAAATTTGACGCAGAATGCAAAGATCTTGCTTTTATTTCTGGAATCTGGAGCGACAGGGGCGTCACTAGCGGTGATCTTGTTATTTATGATCTCAATTCAGGCAAGCTGAATACCTTCACTGAAAGCAAAGACCGATCATTTTCATCCGTTTCCAGGCTCGGATCCGATTTTTATGTAGTGGCCAGAAAGGAAGATCTCTCGCAGATATTTAAAATTGAGAACGGAACTCTGAGAATGGTATGGGAACGTGCAGGCAGTCTCCTTCCAGGCTACTGTCCTGTGGTCTGCCCCTCGCATAAGGGAATCTTTGCGACATTCAGCTCCTGGGAAAATCCATACGATATCTATGTTCTTGGAAGAGAAAAAGACCCGATCCGTGTTACTTCTGAAAATGCAGGAACAAAGAGAAAAACATTCAACGGAAAGGGGAGGAAAATAAACTGGAAATCATCGGACGGCACTCAGATCTATGGTTATCTGATGCAGAATAACCCGAAGGATCCGCTAATTGTGGAGGTCCATGGCGGGCCAACCGCATGTTATTTCCAGCAATTCGCGAGCTATTCATCCGTCTTCCTCAGTGCAGGATTCAGCGTGTTTGCACCCAACTACAGGGGCAGCACGGGGAGGGGGAGGGAATACGCGGAACTTAATCATGGGGATATGGGCGGTTCAGACTTCCAGGACATAATGGACGGAATCAGATACCTGAAAGATAATGGAATTATAGAAACCGATGCAATCTATATTACCGGCGGATCATACGGGGGATTTATGGCAGCATGGGCAATGACTCAGAGCAATATCTTCAAAGCAGGTTCGGCGCTTTTTGGCATAGCAGACTGGATCAGCTTCCATGGTACTTCAAATATCCCGTCCTGGGATGCCAAGTACTACCAGGAGGAACCATATGCCTATAACCGGTACTTGAAATTTTCTCCACTGCGCTATGTGGATCAGGTCTCAGCACCGGTTCTTCTCATACATGGAAGGGATGATCCCGAAGTTCCCATCGGTCAGTTTTTGCAGTTTTACAGGGCCCTGAAGGACAGGGGAAAGAAAGTGAGGATGATTTCTTTCCCTCGCGAAGGTCACGGAATACTGGAAAGAAAACACAAGGAAACGGAGATAAGGGAAACGGTAGGGCACTTCACATCCAAATCATGAAAGTCTTGCCATCTCTCCAGTGATCGAAGAGGAAATAGAAGCCTCTACGATTCTGACCACTTCATGTCCATCTCTGCCTCTGGCTATCCTGCTTTTCCCGCCGGATACCAGTCGAACGAAATCGATGATCTCCTCAACATAGGGGCTGCCTCCCCTGAAACTTTTTATCAATTTCCCGGATTCGACGACCTTTCCTCTGATCTCGGTACCGAATATTCCCTGGCATTCAAGGGTGGAATCCTCTCCGAATATGTAGAGGCTGTTGTCAGGAACCAGGATTTTTCTTGACGAGAGAACGCTTGCAATTCTTCCCCCGTAGTTGAGTACAATGTGAGAGGTTGAATCGATAATCTCCCTCTCCGGCAATCTAGTCGCGTGAACAGTTTCTGGATAGGATGACAGAATATAATTCATTGAATCTATGACATGCACGCCAGTTCCCATAACCGAACCTCCGCCAACCATCTCCGGCGTTTCCCACCACATTCTGTCAGGATCTGAAGAACGCGATGAATATGATGATGACCATCCACCCGACATGAAGGTTACATCTCCAAGCTTTCCGGATTCCAGTATCTCTTTCGCAAGGTCCAGAGCGGGATGAAACCTCATGTGGAATCCTATTGCCAGCTTCAGTCCATTTCTCTCAGCCAGATCGCAGAGTTTCTGTGAATCTCCGCTGTTAAGGGTCATGGGTTTTTCCAGAAGGACGTTTTTTCCTGATTCGAGAGATCGCTTTGCATGTTCAAAATGCAGGGAATTTGGTGATGCAATGTACACGGAATCTATATCGGAACGAAGGAGATCGCCGAGGTCCTGGTAGTACTTTGAACCGTATGTATCCGCAATCCTCCTTCCCTTTTCGCTGCTCCTTGAAAATACAGATTTTATTCTGTTTCCGCTTCTGCTGATTGCAGGCAACACCCTGTTTATGGAATGATTCCCCAACCCGATGACGCCAAAATTCATGGTTACTGGATCAATAACGGGGTTTTAACCTTGTCCAGTGGGATTACAAATGACCGTGTCAAAAGTTCAAAATACGGGTTTATAAATATCCTCCCAATGGCATCACAGAATAAATCACTTCCCGACTACAATGATATACTCGATGCAGAAAGAATTCTGGACGGGCTTATAAACGTCACACCAGTGGACTTATCAAAGGGCTTCAGTGAACAGTTCGGATGCAGGGTATATTTTAAGCTGGAAAATATGCAGAAGACAGGATCTTTCAAGGCCAGGGGAGCAATAGTCAAGCTGAGCCATCTTACAGAGGACGAGAAAGATCACGGGGTCATAACAGCAAGTGCCGGAAACCATGCACAGGGCGTTGCATATGCAGCCAAGATGATAAACGTGAAGGCAAAAATAATCATGCCGGAATACACGACCCCTGCAAAGATAAATGCAGTTGAGGGCTACGGAGCAGAGATTATACTTCATGGGAAGGACTATAACGAGGCCAGGGAGTACTGTATTGATCTTGTAAGAACGGAGAATATGACATTTATCGACGGCTTCAATGACAGATGGATCATTGCAGGACAGGGAACCATAGGCAAGGAAATCATGAATCAGGTGCCTGATGCAGACATTATTGTGGTGCCAGTTGGAGGCGGCGGTCTGATATCCGGTATAGCAATAGCTGCCAAGAAAATCAAGCCGACTGTAAAGATAATAGGGGTTCAATCTGAGAAGGTGGACTCCATGAAGAAATCACTGGAAGAAGGGAGGATTGTATCAAGCGTCAGCGGGGATACCATAGCAGACGGTATAGCAATAAGGTATCCGGGCGACATGACATTCGAGATTGTGAAAAAATATGTCGATCGGATCGTGACAGTAAGCGATGAATCGATTGCAACAGCCCTGTTCAAGATGCTGGAAAGAAACAAGACCGTTGTGGAACCCGCAGGAGCGAGCGGCCTTGCTGCACTGATGGAGAACAAGATAGATGTGAAAGGAAAAAACGTCGTCATAGTTCTGTCCGGGGGCAACATAAATCTTCTCCTGCTGTCAAAAATAATTTTCAAGTCCATGCACAGGGAATGGGATCTGGTCAGGATAGATTTCAAGATACCCGACAGGCCCGGAACCCTGTATCGCATTGCATCTCTGATCTCTGAAGCGGGAGGGAACATCTATCATGCAGAAGTCGACAACCTGAATGAGGATACCCCTGTGGGTTACCAGTCCGTCACCTTCACCGTGAATGTGAGGGGAAAGGAACATGCGGACAGGTTAACAGAGAAACTGAAGACACTTGGGTACAGATTCACAGTGCTGAAGTCGAACTGAACTCACCTGATCTGGAAGCCCTCATACAAAATCCAGGGTATATTTCTGACCGAAAGGTCTTCGACGACAGCTCTTGGGACTCCTGATCTGCAGAAATCCACCACCAGGTTAACGGTCTTCCTGTTCCCGTAAAATTCTCCCTCAACCGATCCGTCCGGAAGGTTTCGTACCCATCCTCTGACATTAAGCGCAAGGCAGTAATCTCTCACACTCCTCCTGAAATTTACACCCTGTACAGTACCGAAGACCAGTATATGGATGCCATACCGGTCACTCTCATCGTCCATGCTTAAGGAGATGTATTGTTCTTTGAAAAACTTCACGCAGGATAATGGTACTGTCCATGCTTTGAATGGCGATATATACCGGGGGAGATAAAGAAGGCGATGATCAGGGAATCAATCATGATAAATAATCATACAATATCCTTCACTCATGGAGAACGTAATTCTCATCCATGGAGGTGTAGGATCGGATAGATCCCTGAGTCCAGATCTCGACAAAATCTGCGCCGGAATAAACCTCAGGAGAAGCCCCCTTGAAGCGGTTGTGGAAGCCGTAGCGGCAATGGAGGATGACAGGAGATTCAATGCCGGGACAGGATCCTATCCAAGAATTGATGGAAGCATCCAGATGGATGCCGGGGTCATGTATCAGGGAAATTTCGGATCAGTGATAGGCCTGGAACGAACGAGAAACCCGATAAAGGTGGCACTTTCCGTGATGCAGGATAGCCCGCACAATGTACTTTCAGGCGATGGCGCAATCGCATTCGCCAGGTCAAAGGGATTTGAGGATTATGATCCAGGTACTCCAGAAACGAGGGAGAAATGGGAAAAAATGATGGATCAGCTCAGATCAGGGGCACTGGAAGACAATCCTAAAACTATGCAATTTATCAGGAAGGTAAATATCAACAGCATTCTCAAATACGATACGGTGGGAGCAGTTGCAAGGATCGACGGAAAATTTGCTGCGGCAGTTTCCACGGGAGGATCATGGCCGATGCTTCGCGGTCGTGTAGGCGATGTCCCAATAATCGGATCGGGATTTTACGCTGGAGAAAATGGGGCGGTTGTTGCCACGGGAATAGGGGAGGAGATTATGAAGAGAATACTTTGCTTCAGGGTATACAACCGCATCGGGAATGAACCCCTGCAGCAGATCCTCAAGGAGGAGATTGATTATTTTGGCGATGTGACAGTTGGCCTGATCGCGGTAACAGAGGACGAATACGGAAGCTATGCCAACAAGCAGATGGCTACCGGAATTCTAAAATCTGAAATAAATATATAGTGGATAACAGTATGTGTGGAAACAATGGAATTTGAGAAATTCAAATCTATGCAATTCCCTAGGGATGTGATGGTGGGACATGGTGTTATAGCCAGCCTTCCGGAGATTACAAAATCATACCTGAAACGGGGGAGCGTCCTTATCATAACTGGCAACAAGACATATGATCTTGCCGGCGGAGAGGCGGAAGATCTGATAATGAAGTCCGGGCTTGAGGTCCACGTTATCAGGACCGATCAGGCAAACAATTCAAACATTCAAAAAATAGAGGAAGAATCGGTCGATCTAAAGCCGGGAATACTTATCGGTGTGGGCGGAGGGTCCAAAATCGACATCACAAAGAAGGTGGCATATGATCTGAAGATTCCTTATGTCAGCGTTCCGACTTCACCAAGCCATGATGGAATAGCGTCACCGCGCGCCTCAATAAAGGAAAAAGGAGTCTTTGTTTCAGAACAGGCAGTAATGCCCGTCGCAATAATCGCGGATACTGCGATCATGGTGAAGGCACCATACCGCTACCTTGCTGCAGGCGCAGCAGACGTGATTTCAAATGTCACTGCATTAATGGACTGGAAACTGGCACACCGCGTAAAGGGAGAAGAATACAGTTCAACTGCAGCGGCTCTTTCAGAGTATTCCTCCAGAGAACTTATAGAAAAAGCTCATATGATAATGTCAGGCGTAGAGGAATCAGTGTGGCTTGTAACCAAGCAGATACTTGCCTCAGGCACGGCAATGGCAATAGCCTCCTCATCAAGGCCGGCAAGCGGAAGCGAACACCTCTTTGCACATGCACTGGAAAAACTCGGAGTGGGCAGTGCAATCCATGGCGAGCAGGTCGCAATTGGCTCTGTTGTATGCATGTATCTTCATGGTGGCGACTGGGAAAAACTTGCCTCCGTATACAGGAAAATTAACTTGCCAATAAGGGCCAGAGACTACGGGATCAGGGACGAAGATGCTATTAAGGCTCTGTCCACTGCGCACAAAATCAGACCTGAGAGGTTTACCATACTGGGGGACAGTGATTTAAGTTATAATGCTGCGGAGCGTGCTCTGCAGATTACCGGAATTATTGGTTGATTTTATGAAGAAAATATCGTTGATTGGTTTGGACCTCGCTAGAGAGGGTCTTGAGTTTACATTTACATCCCCCCTGCAAATCTGTTCTGAATGCAGGGTGAGAAATGTCTGCTTCAGCCTTGAGCCTGGAAGGGCGTATAAGATAACCAAGGTGAGAGAGAAGGAGCACCCCTGCATTGTATTTCGTGGCGACAAGGTAAAAACAATAGAGGTGGAGGAAGCTGACGAGACCATGAACCTGAAGTATGGCCTCAGCCTTCAGGAAGGATCCACCGTTACTGCAAAGTCTATTAATTGTGATTATCTCACATGTCCCAACATCGAGGGATGTAATATCCTGAACGGGAAGGAAGGCAGAAAGGCAACCATCACCTCAATCGGTGAAAAACTTGACTGTCCAAAGGGCTATGATATGAGGAAAGTTTCAGTTTCCTTTAAGTAAGAAAATCATCATGAGCAGAGTAAAGATTGGACTGGTGGGAAAACCGAATGTCGGCAAATCAACACTTTTTTCGGCAATAACCGCAAATGCCGCTGAGATCGGAAATTATCCTTTTACCACTCTTAAGCCAAATGCAGGTGTGGGAACGATAACTACCAAATGCCCTGAGGTTGAGATTGGTAAGAAGTGTAACCCCAGGGAAGGATCCTGTGAGGAAGGAATCAGGAAGGTTCCAATCGAAGTTATAGATGTACCGGGGCTTATCGAAGGTGCAAGTTCCGGCAAGGGCATGGGGAACGAATTTCTGGAGAACGTAAAGGATGCTGATGCGATCCTGCTTGTGTTTGATGCATCTGGAAGAACGGCGATGGATGGAACGACCTCCGAGGTGCCCATAGATCCTGCCAGGGAAATAGAAATGGTCAGATCTGAACTGTACAAGTGGCTTTCATCAAGGCTTTCCAGGGACTGGGACAGATTTGCAAAAAAGGAAGACTCCACCGGAGAAAAAGCAATAAAGGGACTCCTCAAGAAAACTTCATCACTGGGCATCGGAGAAAAGAGTTTATCAATGGTTCTGAACAGCGGTGTATTTCCTGCGAAATTGAGCCTGTGGGGAGAGAGCGATTTTGATGACTTTGCGAAAAAAGTCTTTGAGATAGTGAAGCCAATAGTTCTGGTTGGCAACAAGGTGGACTCGGCCTCCGAGGAGACGGTAACAAAGCTCAGATCGACCTATCCCGAGATCCTGTTCACATCCGGAGGGCAGGAGCTTGCAATTTCCAAGGCCATAGAGAACGGGATCCTTGAGGGAAGATCGCTTCCGTTCAAGATATCCGACCGGGCAAGTGAGGCCCAGAGAAAAGCCCTCGCAAAGGTTGAGGAGGTAATGAGTCGCGAATACTACACATCCCCGCAGCAAATACTGACAAAAGTGGTTCTCTCAAAACTTGATCTAATCTTCGTTTATCCCGTTTATGACGAATCACACTGGACGGACAAGGAGGGTAATGTGCTTCCGGACTGTTTTCTTGTTCCAAGGGGAACAACTGCAATAGATCTTGCTTTCAAGGTTCATACTGAGATCGGAAACGGATTCATTAAGGCCATAGATTGCAGGAAGAAGAGAATCATCGGCAGGGATCATGAACTTCGGGACTCTGATGTGATAAGCATAGTCTCAAAATCCTGAGCATAAGACTGAAAAGATGACTGGATTCGCATATTCCACTCACATTTTACATTCGATTATCCAGCAGCAGAAATATTCCAGTTTCAGATTGCAGAAGTAAGATCAAGGATAAAGAATTATTATCTATTTTTTTATGCACATGCATGATTCCCGGCAGGATTAATTCAAGGGAGGTTAAACGTATGATGGCCCAGATGGGTATCAAAACCACTGATCTCACGGACGTCAAGAAGATATTAATGGAAGGAACACTCAAGGATTATCTCATAACCGAACCAAGCGTCACGATAATAGAAGCTAAAGGGGAAAAATACTTTCAGATATCGGGAAACATGAAAGAGGTGCCGAAGGGTTCTGCCAGCGCAGTCACAACACAAACTGCGGTGAACGAGGAGGACCTCAAGCTTGTGATTGATCAGACAGGAGCTACAAGAGAGAAGGCTATTGAAGCTCTTAAGAAAGCCAACGGTGAACCTGCACAGGCAATTATCGATCTGCTAGGAAAATGAATTATATAGACCAGCTCCTGCTGGAAAACAGACCAACTCCAGATGACGATAAAAGATATCTTTCAATCGTGGAACCTATCCTCGAAAAGATTAGAAAATTTTGCAATTCGAAAGGCATCGACGCTGATCCCATAGTGGTCGGTTCCTACGCAAAGGGAACCAACCTGAAAAACGGCGATGTCGACATCTTCATAAGATTTGACAGGAAGTATAAGACTCAGTATATGGAAAAGATGGGCCTTGAGATCGGACGTTCCCTTTTCAAGGAACCTGTTGAGAAATATGCCGAGCATCCGTACATAATGGGGAATGTGGACGGTGTAAAGATCGACATTGTTCCATGCTACCGAATTAACCCTGGCGAAAAGAAGATATCATCAGTGGATCGGACACCACTTCACTCAGAATATGTGAAAGAGAACCTGACCGAGGATGGAAAGGACGAGGTCAGGAAACTGAAACTCTTCTTCAAGGTCCTGAATATTTATGGATCACAGGTGACCGTTTCAGGATTTTCCGGATACATTTGCGAACTCCTGATAATACAGATGGGGACCTTTGAATCAGTCTGCAGTTACTTTTCAGGTCTCCATGGAAGAATGATTCTTCCACCTGGCAGCAAATATACAGATAAGTTCACCTCTCCGGCGGTGCTCATAGATCCGTGCGACAGTGACAGGAATGCTGCGGCAGCAGTGAGCCTGCAGTCTCTGTCGACCGCAAAGCTTGGATGCAGGATCTTCCTGAAAATGGGCCAGGAATACATATTCGAAAATAAGGGGGGGAAGTTCCTGAATGTAGAGGAGAGGAATACTGCCATAAGGGTATTCAGCATTCCAAAACCGGATCTTATCGACGATATATTGTATCCGCAGGTTGTGAAGTTCAGGGATGTTATAATCGGAATACTGAATCAGGGCGGTTTCCAGCCCACGTCATCGTACATTGACACTGAAAAGGATATCAGCGTACTGATTGAGTGCGATCATGCAATTGTGCCCAATATGGTCATTCATCAGGGCCCAAGTGTCGATTTCGAAAATGCGCTGGACTTCATGAAAAAATGGACCGGAATCGAGAGATTCAGTGGTCCTTATATCGTAGGAGATCGGTTGTATGTCGGTGTGAAGCGCGAATGCGTGACTATCGAATCCTGTGTGCGCAAAAATATAGAAACTTTTGACATAGGGAAGAATCTCAATAAATACAAGGATGAACTTGAAATCACAGATCCTTTAAGAACGCCAGCAAATTCGACAATCCTTAAAAAGTACACCAGTCGCTATTTCCCGAAATAGCTATCCGCCGGAGAAGACTTCAAGAAATACAAGATCGTCATTCTCTGAGACCTGGCTATCAGATGTGCATGGCACACCATTCTTAACAGATACAAATTTTTCTGTTTTAAGGCCAAGAGTTGAGGCTATTTCTCCCACAGTCTTACCGGCTGAGGCCTTGATTTCGGTCCCGTTCCTACCTATTATTTTGATCATGGTTTTTCAGTTCCCACAGCCCCGGGCAGATTTGAACTGCCGTCGACGGATCCAAAGTCCGATATGCTTGGCCACTACACCACGGGGCTATTTATTCACGATAATGATACGTTAAGTAATAAACCGTTCGGCTCAACAAAAAATAATGAATGCGATCAGATCTCAAGGTAATAGATCCGTGAACCATCTGATTGGGACGCACAGCTCAGGGAACTGTATCGGATTCCATTCCCTTCAAGATATTTTCGAACAGTGGCTGTGGCAATCTCAGGAGTGTTATTCTCCTGGCTCAGATGGGTCAGAACTATGTCACTGTCAGCCTTGCAAACTTTCCCGATTAGATCAGCAGACTGTTCGTTAGACAAATGACCATGATTGCTGGATATCCTCTTCTTCAGAATCTGTGGATAGCTACCCTCCATGAGCATTCCAAGATCATGGTTTGCCTCAACTGCAAGCAGGTCCGATCCACTCATCTTCGCAATGAGATTTTCATCCGGGTAACCAAGATCGGAAACTATGCTGATCTTGGCATTCCCGTTTTCAACAATGTATGCAACAGGATCAACAGCATCGTGTGAAACACTCACCGCAGACACCCTGAAATTACCCAGGACGAGCTCATTCTTGATTGTGTAACTTTCTATTCCAATTGCCATGGCAGTCCTGTTTCTAGTATAGAGGTCAACACTGAGATTCTTCTTCAGTATACCAAGTCCCGAGGCATGATCGCTATGTTCATGAGTTATGAACACCGAAATGGCATCCATAGGCACTCCCAGTTCCAGAACTGGATTTCTGAACCTCCTGAGGGAAATTCCAAAATCGAAAACAAGCAGATTCTCGTCATCCCAGACTATACTGCAGTTTCCTTTGCTCCCGCTGGAAATAGACTTATAACCGATTCTGGACAATGTGCAGTAATCACTACACTATATTATGAGATTTTCCAATATCAAACGCTGACCACTCAAATATGGAGAAGGTTGTAGTTTAAAAAAGGGGAAATTAAAAATTTAAAATTTTTGGAAAAAATGGTTTTAGTGCCTTTTTCTCCTTATTCCCAGCACTGCTCCCACTGCAACAACGACTATGACCACGCCGACAATCACAAGATCTGTGGTTGATCCAAGGATCGGTCCAAGTGGCGAAGTTGAGTTGGTCTGCGCGGAGGTGATTTCAATGGTGTGGTTGGAAAAGTGCGGGACGTGCACTATAACCACAAAGCCTCCGGCCACATTGACCGTGGAATAAGTGGCAGTTACGGTGTTTGTAGAGTTGATCACAAGATTCACAGACTCTGAATTTATCGTTGTTGAATCAAACTTCACAACGATCTTGCTGGAATTGCTGATCACA
>JAJYZU010000025.1 GCA_021799755.1 Thermoplasmata archaeon | reverse complement strand
CTTGACTGGATTACGTCTGTGAATCCGAAGGTCGTTGTGAACCTTGATGGTGTCGCTTCAAAGGAAGTCCCGGAAGGACCGAGAACATTTGCTGTCGGTGATAAAGAGAATCTGGCCCTTCTTGCCAAAAAGAAGATACCACTTGCAGGTTCAGCACTGATTACAGGTCTTGGCGGAAGCATAATCAGTGAGTCGATTGTCAGGCAGGTGCCGGTTATGAGCTTTTTAACCGTTACTATGGAGGATGTCCCTGATCCAGATGCGGTCATATCAAACATAGATGCGCTGAATTCTCTCTTTTCCCTGGACATAAAAAAGGAGCCCCTCCTTGATGCTGCAAAGAAATATCATGAGGAGTTAACTAAGATAATGGAAGAATACAATAAGGTAAAATCACCTGGCGGGAAAACGCCGGAAAGCATGTACGGTTAACATTGCTTAATAATCATTTTCCAGATTGAATTTTTTTTCCGAACAAGAGAAACTGGTTTACATCAAATCATAACAGGGTTGAGATTGCCAGACCTGCGACAATTGCCAGTATGCCAATAATCTCCAAACGTGTATATCTCTCATGAAGAAAAACTATGATCAAAAATAGTCCGACAGGCACTGAAAGCAAAGTTATTACACCTGTGAGCGTGGATCCATACATCGTGATAAATATCCCGTAGGAACCGTTTGCTATACCCGAAAACAGGCCGCCGATGAATGCTAAGACTCTGAGCCTGACCGGGCTGATAAGCGGCGGTTTTGTGATTGCATTGATGAATACCAGGACTATTAAAATAGAGAGATACAGAAGAAAAGTGAGGAAAATCGGGGCAGGGCTGGATACTGAATCAAAGGAAATCCACTCGAGTGCCCAGAGCAACGGCGAGAAGGCGAGAAAAATGAAGGGAATAGTCACCTTTATCTTTCCTGAATCGTTCCTTTTGTAACCCATAAGGAAAAGCCCAAATATTGCTACGAATAACCCCAAGATTACGTAGTTTCCGGGATATATTGCAAATACTATCGCACCAATGAATGTTATCAGCGGACCCTGCAGGTCAAAAATTGTGCTTGATATTCCTGCATGAACACTCCTCAGTCCTATGTAACCAAAGAGATATGCGAAGGCACCGAATATGCCACCCAATACTATTACAAGGGTAATCCTATCTGTCAGGAATACAGGAGCATCTCCAGCAAGATGAAAAATTACAAATTCAATAAAGATAACAAGTGTTGCACCTGAAATATAGATCATTGAGAATCTTTCAGGTCTTATACTGTTCAGCGAAACCTTTGCAAACACAACCGCTATTGAAAAGCCCAAGGTAATGAGAAGTATCAACAGATACTCTTCTATGATCATCTGGCAGGAAGTCTCCACCGGAGAAATCACAAATCACTATTAAACGATCATTGACCACAATCGTTTTGCGGAATTACAAACAAGATAATGTTTTTAAGAAGAATTACAAAATTGCTTTATAGGTTTCATTATTTACCTCCTTAGTATCATGGTCAAATATAAATGGGTGGCGCTTTCAAACACCACAATTGGCGTCTTGATGGCCGCAATAAACGGTACTATCATACTAATATCTCTTCCCGTCATATTCGGGCCCAAAGGAATAAATATTAACCCTTTGGCGCCCGGAACCTTCATCTATCTTATCTGGCTGATAATGGGTTATAATATAATAACCGCCGTGATCCTGCTCACAATTGGCCGGCTTTCAGATATATACGGCAGGACAAGACTGTTCAATCTTGGATTTGTGATCTTTACAGCTGGCTCGATTCTTCTATTCCTGACCCCCAATAAAGGAGACCTTGGGGCAATTGAACTCATTGCTTTTCGTCTGATTCAGGGTTTAGGTGGAGCATTTCTCTTCGCCAATAGCACCGCTATACTGACGGATGCTTTCCCCGTAAACGAGCGTGGGAAGGCACTGGGGCTCAATCAGGTAGCGGCTCTTGGCGGATCCTTTGTTGGACTGATTTTGGGAGGTGTTCTTGCAGTTTTTAACTGGAGATACGTCTTTCTTGTAAGCATACCTATCGGTTTACTTGGAACCGTATGGTCTTTGCTTAAACTTAAAGATAATTCTGTGCGGGATAAATCACAGAAGATTGACTATGCGGGAAACATAGTGTTTGGCGTCGGATTGACTATCTTTCTTCTTGGATTGACATATGGTCTACTGCCGCCGTCATCCGGTTCAGGCGTAATGGACTGGACAAGCCCATGGGTCTTGAGTGGACTGATCGTTGGTTCCGGCCTGTTAATCGCTTTTCCCTTTGTGGAAAGAAAAGTTAAGATGCCGATGTTCAAGCTTTCGCTCTTCAAAATCAGGGCATTCGCGTTCGGAAATCTTGCATCCCTTTTGGGTTCCCTGGGGAGGGGTGGCGTAATGTTCATGTTAATTATACTCCTGCAGGGGATATGGCTGCCACTCCATGGTTATTCCTTTGCTTCGACGCCGTTCTGGGCAGGAATTTACATGATACCGATGACACTTGGTTTCCTGACGATGGGACCGCTCGGTGGTGCACTTTCCGACAAATACGGGGCAAGGGGCATCGCAACAATTGGCATGTCAATCGTCGCAGTTACTTTCATAGTGCTGACGTTCTTCTCATATAATTTCTCATACATACCCTTTGGCCTCACACTGTATTTCATGGGCTTTGGAAGCGGAATGTTCGCTGCACCCAACACAGCAGCTATCATGAATTCAGTCTCTCCGGATAATAGGGGGATTGCCTCAGGCATGGTCGCTACAGTCAGGAATGTTGCCCAGACAGCCAGCCTGGGAATATTTTTCACTATCGTAATATTTGCACTTTCAAATAACCTTCCGCATTACTTCTCCATCGCTCTTACCCAGATTAATGCCTCTCAGATAGCGCCGATTCTGTCCCAGATTCCACCAACAGAGGCAATATTCTCAGCATTTTTGGGATATAACCCCATGGGTACGATTCTTTCTTTCATTCAAACGCAGTTTCCATCGATCTACTCAACGCTTTCTTCTTCAACAATTGCGACCATGGAATCTCACACGTGGTTTCCTCTGGCACTTGCCCCAGCAGTTATGCATGCACTCGATGATTCATTCTATATAGGTGCAATACTTTCCGCAGCAGCTGCTGTTCTTTCTGTTCTGAGAGGCAAGAGGTATTTCCACCATCTCAACATGAGCGATGAGGATCCATCCAGGCGGGATTTGAATGAATCTGTCAACAAATCAGATAAGAAGCAGATTCCCCAGGACATCAAGGCAGAAACAGGAGGCAAAAAATGAGGGATGACAATTCCATAAAGATATGGAGGGCATTTGTTGAAACCTGGAAATTATGGAAAAGATCAGTGGATTCTAACTTTACTTCAGTTAACCTGGACAGCACGAGTTACAGTGTTCTCAGAAATCTTGCGGAAAATGGACCCACAACAATGGTAAGAATGGCATCACTGACTAATGTCACACAAGGATGGATTACAGGGATAATTGATAATCTTGAGAAACAGGGCCTTGTTGTCAGGAGAAGAAGCAGCGAGGATCGAAGGAAGATCGATCTTATCATCACTGATTCCGGTATGAGGAGGTTCAGGGAGGCAAAAAAGATTCACCTTGAGTTTATTGAGCGCTGTCTTTCTGGAATCGATGATCTATCTGCAGAAACTCTTCTGAAAAGTTTAGAGACATTGAAAAATTCAATCGCAGAGAAGAACGCACCATTTGGAAAATCCAGTAAGTGAAAAACTTTTATTTGAGTGATGAAACAGATTCGTGTGCAGGATTAATCTACAGATCGAAATGTTTGGTCAGGAAATATTAATGCGACAAAATTCAGTAACCCATCTGTGAAAAGGGCAAGATTGATTAAAATAATTGCAGTTTTAACAATCCTGATATTTATTGCCGTATTACTTGCTTATACTCAGGAATACCCGCCCATCAGTGTCGTTGCGTCTGATAGCATGACGCATTCAGATTACTGGACACCTGGTACCATCAATGTTGGAGACATAGTATTTGTGAAGAAGGTATCACAGGTACCGGATAACATAATTACTTATGTTGTGGGCCGTGAAATGGGCTATAAGAGTTATAGTGAATATGGAAATGTGATTCTTTACAAGAGCTCCAACGGTTTGACTATAATTCACCGCGCAATGTTTTATCTTTCCTGGAATAATTCCTCTCCTGTAGTTCAGGGTTATCATAATCAGAGCTGGATGAAGGTGACAAGGGATTATGTTTTAATTGACAATGCAGGTTACAGCCATAGAAACCTTGTCGTATATATTTCGAGTTTTGTAAACGAAAGTGGTTTCATAACAATGGGGGATCATAACCTTGCAGTTTCGGATGAATTCAATTCAACCTTGTCCGCATATATTGCTGCGGATCAGAATGTGGGGATTACAAGCGCACCTGTCAATTCTGCTAACATACTGGGAGTTGCTTTCTGGGATATTCCATGGTTCGGTCTCATAAAATTAAACCTGTTGCGGCTGTACGGCCAGTGGCCAGAATATAACGAGGTTGCAAAGGACTCATATTATTTTCTATTCGCTTCATTGTTCATAATATTTGGAGCAATACTGTTCCCGTACAAAAAGGTTGGAAATAGGCTGAAGCACTATAGGAGGCAAAATAAATAGGAAAAAGCTGAATTGCCTTCTAGAAATGAATACTTTTATGATAGATCGAGCAGAAAAAATAACCCGATAAAACTTAAAACAGATGAAACAATTTCATTTTATCTAAGGATTGATAAATTTGTATGGTGATGAATTAATTAATTTTGAACATGGGAGACCTTTCAATTTATTGGGAACATTCAGACAGAAAGACAATTTTCTAGTAAGAGTGTTTATCCCTGAGGCAACTGATGTTTCAATTGAGGTATCGGGATCGAGAAAATTGGCATCTGACAAAGGCAATCAGGTCTTCGAGGCTGTATTTGATGATATTCCAGAAAGCGAGCATTATCGAGTATATTATAAGGGAAAGGATAACCAGGAACACAGTGAGATATATCCATATTCATTCAAGCCTGAAATCAGTCCAGATGACATCTATCTCTTTAAGGAAGGTCAGCTGAAATATGCATACAGAACCTTTGGTGCACATGTCGAGAAGAGGGATGGAATTAGCGGTGTAAGATTCATTGTCTGGGCACCGAATGCAAAGGCTGTCTCGGTAGTGGGTGATTTCAATTTCTGGGATTACCGAAGGTATCCCATGGAAAACGTCAATGATTCTGGAATCTGGGAGATATTCATACCTGATCTGAAACACAATGCGTTTTACAAGTATGCCATTAAATTTCAAAGTGGACAGGTTGAAATGAAATCCGATCCTTTTTCCTTCTATATGGAGAAAAGGCCACGGACAGCATCCATCGTCACTGATCTAAATTATGAATGGACGGATTCCGGGTGGATACAGACAAGAAACAACCATCAATCCAGGAAGTCACCTATATCTATCTATGAGATCCACCTTGGTTCATGGAAGCGTCCATGGGATAACAGAGATTTCATGAACATAAGGGATTTTGGGAATGATCTGATTAACTATGTGAAAGATCTGGGTTTCACGCATATAGAGATGATGCCTGTAATGGAACATCCTCTCGATGAATCATGGGGATACCAGGTTGTCAACTATTACGCACCGACTTCCAGATATGGTACCCCGGAGGATTACATGTGGTTCATTAACGAATGTCATAAAAACAACATTGGCGTCATTCTCGACTGGGTTCCAGCTCATTTTCCAGAGGATGAATACGGCCTCTACAACTTTGATGGCACACACCTTTATGATCACGCAGACCCGAGACTGGGAAAGCATCCTGACTGGGGGACAAGAATTTTCAATCTCGCAAGATACGAGGTGAGGAATTACGTTCTTTCCAATGCGGTATACTGGATCGATGTTTTCCATGCTGATGGTATCAGGATAGATGCAGTAAGCTCCATGCTCTATCTGGATTATTCAAGAAAGGAAGGCGAATGGGTACCGAATATCTATGGTGGAAGGGAAAACCTTGACTCAATATCTTTCTTCAGGGAATTGAATTCCTTCCTGCACAGTACTTATCCATATGTAATAACAATCGCTGAAGAATCAACAGCATGGCCTGGAGTTACGAATTCCCTTGAGGCGGGTGGACTTGGGTTCGATTTCAAATGGAATATGGGATGGATGCATGATACACTCGAGTATTTCACATTAGATCCTGTATACAGAAAATATCACCAGAACCTTATCACGTTCACAATATGGTATGCTTTCAGCGAGTCATTCATACTTCCACTTTCTCATGATGAGGTGGTCCACATGAAGGGCAGCCTCTTCACCAAAATGCCAGGAGATGAATGGCAGAAGATGGCCAATCTGAGGTGCCTGTATGCATTCATGTTCCTCAGCCCCGGAAAGAAACTGGTATTCATGGGATCTGAATGGGGCCAGCATGAAGAGTGGAACGTAAAGGAAGGGTTGAGATGGGAACAGGCATCCTATTTCTACAATGCCCGGCTTATAAGGTTCTTCAGGGATGCTCTTACCATTTACACAAACAACAATCTTTCGGTATCAGACCAGGATCCATCAGGGTTCGAGTGGATAGATTTCTCCGACTATAACCAATCAGTATTCAGCTTCATAAGGAAAACAGGAAATGATGGTTTCATACTCGCAGTTTTCAATCTAACCCCCGTTCCAAGGTTGAATTACAGGATTGGCGTACCAATGGAAGGTTTTTATAAAGAAATACTTAACAGCGACTCAGAAATCTACGGTGGAAGCAACATGGGTAACTTCGGTGGTGTTCATTCTGATACTGTGGTATCACATGGCAAAAACAACAGCATAAATCTGACTCTTCCGCCATTATCGTCTGTTGTATTCAGATTTACTAGTGATGAAGATGAAAGGTGAAATCTGGGTAGAGAACGTAAAACCTTCTGTCGATAACGGAAAGAGGTATGCAAAGGTCACTGCAGGAGAGAATGTGATAGTTAAATGTGACATAATTTCGCATGGTACCTCAAGGATAGATGCCGCTATTATGTTCCGTCATGATTCAGAAAAGAAATGGCGTTCCTCGTTCCTTGAATTTGTGGATAATGATTCCTGGTCAGGTATTTTCACAGCCGAAAGGATAGGTATCTATAGATACAAGATAGTTGCATGGCATGATCAGGTTTCCACGCTTATGGCGGACTGCAAGAAGTGGCTTGATGCAGGCGAAGATATAAAGGAGGATCTTAACCTTATAAAGAAAATACTACAAGGAAACAGCAACGTAAGACGTTTCCTTGAAGACCTGGAAAAGGACCCTGTTACATCAATCAACAAATTTGTCTTGCCTGATAACATATATTCCGATCTTAGAAAATATTTTCCCCGGCTTGATCTGTCAGAATCTGATGAATACCAGGTTTCCTCTGATCCTGTATACGGTGGGTTCGCATCGTGGTATGAGATATTTCCAAGATCACAGGGATCAGACCCAAAAATATCTGGGACTTTCAAGGACTGCATAAACAGGCTTGATGACATCAAGGAGATGGGTTTTGATGTCGTTTATCTTACGCCCATTCACCCTATCGGCATTACCAACAGGGTCGGAAAGAATGGTTCACGTGTTGTAACCCGCAATGATCCCGGGAGTCCGTGGGCCATAGGTAACAAGGATGGCGGTCATAAATCGATTAACCGTGATCTTGGTTCGGTGGAGGACTTTGCCCGATTCCTGGAAGAAGCAAGAAAAAGGGGTATGGAGGTGGCGCTTGACATTGCATTCCAGTGTTCTCCTGATCATCCTTATGTAAAAGAACATCCGGAATGGTTCAGGCACAGGGAAGATGGTTCGATCAGGTATGCAGAGAATCCTCCAAAAAAGTATTATGATATATATCCGCTCAATTTTGAGATACCGAATGAAAAAGATCTCTGGGAAGAGCTGAAAAGTATTTTTGAATTCTGGATTGATCATGGGATCAAGATATTCAGGGTTGACAATCCTCATACCAAGCCACTAGATTTCTGGGAATGGTGCTTGAATTCAATTAAGAAGGATCATCCTGAAGTTGTCTTTCTGTCAGAAGCATTCACCAGGCCAAAGCTGATGTATGCTCTTTCCAAGGCTGGTTTTACAGAATCATATACATATTACACATGGAGAAATTATGATTTCGAGATAAAGGAATATTTCACAGAATTATCCGGTCAGGATCTATCCAGCTATTTCAGACCCATGCTCTTCACAAACACACCGGATATTCTGCCTGTTGTTCTGCAGACTGGCGGAAGAAACGCCTTCATAATGAGGGCAGTGCTTGCAGGTTTTCTATCACCGCTATGGGGAATTTACAGCGGCTATGAACTCTGCGAGAACGCAGCTATACCCGGTAAAGAAGAATACATGAATTCAGAGAAATACGAGATAAAGAAGAGGGACTGGTTTGCGCCGGGAAACATAAGATCCATCATATCAAGGATCAATCAGGTCAGGAAGCAGGAGAGTGCTTTTCAAGGCAAGATAAATGTCACATTTCTCACATCATCCAACCCAAACATAATATTTTTCAGGAGGTTAAATGAAACAACAGGCGAATCTGCATATGTTGCAGTTAACATCAACCCGTTCGAATCGCATACCTCAAATCTTGTTCTGCCAATAGAGCTGGAAAATATAAAAGAAGGCGAAAGATACCAACTGGAGGATATTTATATTGGCGGATCATTCTACCTCACAGGCAGGAATCTTGCGGTGTCACTGGCACCTGGCGTGAAACCTGCTGTTGTATATAAAGTGAGGCGGTAGATATTGCCTGATGATGTCAACAATCTTTGGTACCGGGATGCTATATTTTACGAGGTCCATGTAAAATGCTTCTATGATTCAAACAATGATGGAATCGGAGATTTTGAGGGGATGCGGCAGAAACTGGATTATCTGAAGACCCTCGGGGTTGACTGCATCTGGCTTCTTCCGTTCTATAAATCGCCCCTAAAAGATGATGGATATGACATATCCGACTATTATTCGATCCAGCCTGAGTACGGTACTATGGATGATTTCCAGAGATTCCTGGATGATGCACATGCATCAGGAATCCGCGTTATAGCAGATCTTGTATTGAACCATGTATCTGACCAGAATCAGTGGTTCCAGGAGGCAAGGAAAGATCGTAACTCACCAAAGAGAAACTGGTTTGTCTGGAGTGATACAGACAAGAAATACAAGGATGCCCGCATCATCTTCATCGATACCGAAATATCAAACTGGGCATGGGAGCCCAACAGCAGGCAGTATTACTGGCACAGGTTCTACTCATCACAGCCGGATCTGAACTATGACAACCCTGAGGTGAGGGAGGAGATGAAAAATGTTATAAGGTTCTGGCTGAAAAAAGGGCTTGACGGATTCAGGTGCGATGCTGTTCCATATCTTTTCGAGCGTGAGGGCACAAGCTGCGAAAACCTGCCTGAAACACATGCCTATTTCAAGGAGATAAGGAAAATGATTGATTTTGAATATCCTGGAACCATCCTGCTGGCTGAAGCGAACCAGTGGCCATCCGACGCCAAGGCTTATTTTGGAAACGAGGACGAATTCCACATGTGTTTCAATTTTCCCCTTATGCCAAGGATATTTATTTCGCTTGCAAGACAGTCTGGAAATCCCATCATTGACATAATTAAACAGACTCTTCCAATTCCGGCAACATGTGACTGGGGTATATTTCTCAGAAACCATGATGAATTGACGCTTGAAATGGTAACGGACGAGGAACGGGATATCATGTATTCAGAATACGCGAAGCTGCCGAAAATGCGCCTTAACCTTGGTATAAGAAGGAGACTCGCGCCTCTCGTGGACAATGAGAGATCATCACTGGAACTCCTTAATGCGCTTCTGCTTTCAATCCCAGGATCACCAATCCTGTATTATGGCGATGAACTGGGTATGGGCGACAATATATACCTTGGTGATAGGAATGGTGTCAGGACGCCCATGCAGTGGTCCTTCGACAGGAATGCCGGCTTTTCAAGAGCTGATACCGAGGCCCTGTATTCTCCAGTCATAATAAATCCAAATTATCACTATGAATCTGTCAATGTGGAATCAGAGTCCCGGATATCCAGCTCAATGTTGAACTGGGTAAGGAAGATGCTGCGGGTGAGGAAAAAATACAACACCGTCTTCGGCCGCGGAGGCATAGATTTCATACCACATGAGAACAGGAAGGCTCTTGTTTATATCAGGGAATATGAAGGTGATCAGATTCTCTGTGTTTTCAATATGTCCAGGAAACACACGTTCGTTGAGCTTGATCTAAAGAAATATAAGGGATACAGGCCAACTGAGGTCATAACTGAGGCGAGGTTTCCTGCGATCGGGGATCTTCCTTACTTCTTCACATTACCACCACATGGTTTCTTCTGGCTTAGACTGGTGCCCCCGGACGTCAAGGATGATATAGTTGATGATTGATCAGAAAGCAAAAAAAACACTTGAGGATTCGATTCCTTCCTTTATTCAAGGAAAGAGATGGTTTGGTTCCAAGGGAAAAAGTATCAGGTATGCTTTACTTGATAAATTCGGCGAGTACTCGAGAGGGAAATACGTTGCAATCTTCAGGCTTGTCTTCACTGACGATTCAACCGAAAGTTATTTCATACCTCTTTCCGAGAATGGAAATGGTGAGTCCATATCTGATCCGGAGATAAATGGAAGGAGAACGAGACTGTTCGATGCAACCGATGATCCTGAGTTTCTTCTTTCAATTGTCGACCAGATTAAAAATGCAAAATCTGTTGACTGCGGAAATCTTATCCTGGAAGGAAGTAATACAGGCATTTCTGATATTGAAGTAAAGCCAAAACCGGATATACAGAAAATAAAGACTGAACAGAGCAATACATCCATAATAATAGATAACTACATACTGAAAATATACCGTAAAATAATGGATCTGGATAATCCTGATTTTATACTACCAACAATGCTGTGGAAAGAGACCGATTTCAGGAATACACCACTGCCATATGGCAGGATCGAGATTCAGGGTGAAAGGAAAATAATGGTTGGAAGCTTGATGCGTCTAGTTGAACATGCTGTTGATGGCTGGTCTCGTTTCACATCGACCCTGTCCAGCCTGATGCAATCATCACGATCTCACAGAGATATTCTCCTGCTGGAGGACGCAGAGAAACTTGGTACACTGACTGGAAATCTCCATACTGCGATGAGGTATCTTTCCAGGAACGAGGAAGGGACATTTCTGGATTATGCAGAAAATGTAATATTGCCTGGTATCAGGAGAAATTCAGATAACATCGCCCGAACTTTCTCTGAACGGGGTAATATTTTTACAGGTAATATAAGAAAAATGCTTGAAGTCTTCAACTCCCGCAGGGATTCTTTCATGCAGATAGTTGAAAATATAACCAGGAGGATGGCAGAAAGAAGACTAATGATAGTTCATGGTGATTATCACCTTGGCCAGGTATTGTATCATAATGGAAAATATGAAGTAATAGACTTCGAGGGGGAACCCATGAGATATTCAAGCAGTAATTTCGTCAAATCGCTGCCGATGAAAGACGTTGCCGGCATGATCAGATCGTT
>JAJYZU010000024.1 GCA_021799755.1 Thermoplasmata archaeon | reverse complement strand
TTTCCAAATCCTGAAGATCCCAACAGGCCAAGAATTAAGACATTTCCCGCTGGAAAGGGAAAAGAAATAGTGAAACAGTATCAGATAAAAGCTGAAAGGGACAAGAAAGAGAGGTCCAGGGGGCTTCTCCTCGTTATATTGACGGTTTTTTTTGGAGGAATACTGCTCGCAATATTCCTGAGTGATTACGTTATAGCATTTATGGCACTGATAGCAGCAGCTGTGCTCTATATGGCTCTTGCTTTCAATCCGGCTTTCAGAATGGAAAGAAGCATGGCACCAAAGATTCTCGTTTCTCATACACCAAACGACAGGCCTCCATTTGTTGATTCTACTGGGTCACATTCAGGAGCACTGCTTGGAGACGTAAGACACGATCCGTTTCAGTCTGGCGGACTGGAAACTCCTGCGCATGAACGTGTCGAGGCAGGTAACATTCACAAAGCACACCGTGGGGTGTTGTTTGTCGACGAGATAAATCTACTCAGGCTAGAGAGCCAGCAGGCGCTCTTGACTGCAATGCAGGAGAAGAAATTTTCAATTTCAGGGCAGAGCGAAAGAAGTGCTGGAGCCATGGTGCAGACAGAACCAGTTCCGTGCGACTTTGTGCTTGTGGCAGCCGGGAATCTGGACGCAATTCAGGGAATGCACCCCGCCCTCAGATCGAGAATAAGGGGATACGGGTATGAGGTATATGTTCAGAGCACAATGGATGACAACGAGGAGAATAGAAAAAAACTCATACAATTCATCGCACAGGAAGTAACTAAGGACAAAAAGATCCCGCACTTCGACGAATCCGCGATCATAGAAGTAATAAAGGAAGCCCAGAAGAGATCCGGAAGGAAAGGAAAATTAACCCTTAGGCTCAGAGAACTTGGTGGTCTTATAAGAGTTGCAGGGGACATAGCAGTGACTGAGAAAGCTGAACTAGTAACGGCAAAACATGTCACATCTGCCAAGAGCCTCAGCAAGCCCCTGGAGCAGCAGGTCGCAGACAGATCGGTTGAGGTTAAGAAACTCTACAAGACGTTCAGGACAGAGGGTAGTGCAGTAGGCATGGTGAACGGTCTTGCGGTAGTCGGTGCAGATACAGGTATGGCAGATTATACAGGAATAGTTATGCCCATAGTCGCAGAGGTTACACCGTCACAGCACAAGGGTAACGGCAGCGTGGTTGCTACCGGAAAGCTGGGTGATATAGCCAAGGAAGCTGTGCAAAACGTTTCAGCGGTATTCAAGAAAATATCCGGAAAGGATATCTCTGACATGGATATTCACATACAGTTTATAGGCACATATGAAGGCGTTGAGGGGGATTCAGCAAGCGTGTCAATTGCCACTGCAGTCATATCGGCCATAGAGGAAATTCCGGTTGATCAGTCCATTGCCATGACAGGATCATTGAGCGTCAGGGGAAATGTTCTTCCAGTCGGAGGCGTGACCGCTAAGGTTGAGGCTGCGATAGAAACGGGTCTGAAAAAGGTCATCGTCCCGGAATCCAACATGGGCGACATAATCCTGGATGAGTCACACAAGGACAAGATAGAAATAATCCCAGTTTCAACTATAATGGAAGTTCTTCAATACGCACTGGAATCCACGCCGGAGAGAAAGACTTTCTTCGACAAGGTCTCCGATATTCTGAATCCCAACAAGGTGGGAAGCAGCAAAATATCTGGACGACAGGGGCCCAATGCAGTTTGATTTTGCTTACGTAAAATTGCTGGAATCGTCAAGGCCCTCGGACGTAATCGATTTCTGCAGATCAAGGACATCAATATTTCAGCTTCTCAGATGCAGTTCCCTGATCTCCGAGGAACAGGTTCGCATAGCAGTGGACATGATGGACCAGATCAGGGAAAAGGTGAACATACAGGATGAGGGAATCCTTCTTATGCTGCTGCTTGCAGGAACCAATCAGATTAAGGTTGCTGAGGATAGAGTCGGAATAAGCAGACAGGAGGCTGAATATCTCTGTGTGTACGGCAATAAAAAAGAACTTGAAGATTTTATAAATTCATTTGATTCCGTCGTGTTGGTCGACAACCCGATGCTTCCTGAAAAGGACCCCACAAGAGACGCTGATACATTTATGAATCTTTCCAGGGCCAGATTCATGCTCCTCAATTGGTCGGCAATATCGATTTAGATATTTCAGTCGACTACAAACAATATATAATTACATCCTTGTTATGGGGAATTTCATGTACCTGGTATTTTCTCTTAAAAAAATCAAGAAAGGAGTCATAGATAGTTTGATGGCTGACGACATTGTGGGAAGGCAGTCCATCAATTTCAGGGACGGTCCCCTATATGGGCTACCGGAGGATGAACTTGTGCTCATAATAGAGGGAAGCCAGGATGCTCTTTCAAGAGTGAAAGAAATCGCAGGAGATTCCTTATCTCCAATTCCTGAGGAAAGATCAAGAACAATATATGAAAAATTCCGTGACGAGGAAAAGAAGGCTGACGAGGGACTGGGATTTATCTTTGGCGAATGAAAAAAGGATTATTCTCTCCGTAACAGGTATGCCCGGCTCCGGAAAGGATGAGTTCATAAAGGTGGCTAAAAATTTTGGATTTCAGGATTATCACATGGGGGATACAGTCAGGACTTATGCATGCAGAAGCAGCATTCCTATCAGCGATTCTGAAATAGGAAAATTTGCCTCGGGGGAAAGAGAGAAGCATGGAATGAACGTCTGGGCCAGACGGACCTATGATCTGATAGGGGATCACAAACTGTTCATAATAGACGGTATAAGGAATTACGAGGAGGCCGAGTATTTCTCAAATAACGCTGAAAATTTCAGTATTATTGCTATATTTGCGAACAGAATAACAAGATTAGAGCGAATTCTGAAGAGGAACAGGGCTGATGATATACATGACATGGAAGGCCTTATCGCTAGAGACAACAGGGAACTCAACTGGGGCATTGGAAAAGTGATCGCTCTTTCTGATTATATGATAGTCAATGACAGTACACTGGATGAATTCAGAAGGAAATCAACCAGCCTCATCAAGACAATCCACGATCGCAGTCTTTAATTGAGATCAGCCACATATCTGTAGAGCTGGTCAAAAAACAGTTTTCCGAAAGTTTGCGACTTATTTCCAAACCTTCCGGTTTGACCATTATCAAAATAAATTCTCTCTGGATGTGGCATCAGACCTATTACATTACCCTTTCTGTTGGAAAGCCCCGCTATACCCATGAATGATCCGTTTGGGTTCCATGGGTACTCAGATTCGGACCCATCAGGGGCAGAATAGACAAAAGGTATCTGGTTACTCCTTTCCAGTTTCTTGTATTCGTCGTTGTCCCGAAACATTACTCTCCCTTCACTGTGGGCAACGGGCACAAGCCATGTTGAATCTTGTCCGGAAAATTGTTTCATGATCGCATTTTGTGATTTGATCCTGATATACGTGTACCTGCATTCGAAACGCCCGGACTTATTTACAGTGAGAGCCACCTCTCTCTCCGTGTTTCCTTCCGTATCGGGTAAAATTCCCATCTCTGTCAGGACTTGAAAACCGTTGCAGACTCCGATAACCGGTTTCTCGCTCTCTATGTACTCCATCATCTCCTTTCCTCTGGAGGAAAGGAGTCTGGCGCCAAAGATGGCACCTGCTCTAATATAATCGCCGCCGGAAAATCCTCCAGGGATAAAGATCAGGGAAAAATCATCCAGTTTTCGTTTACCTGATTCTATCTCCTTCACGTGGACGTATTCCGGATCAAAACCAGAATATTTGAGAGAAAAGAAAGATTCCTCTTCGCAATTTGTGCCTTCCATTCGCAGGATGGCCGCCTTAAAATTAACTGAACGTTCAGAGGGTGCGCTCACTGGCCGCCCCTTCTCTCCTTGGCCTTCATTCTCAAGCCTGTGTAACCACACTTTCTGCAACGAAGTGCCTTTGGAGAATTCCTGGCATCGCAACGCATGCATATTTTTTTGTTCAACCGTCTCTCGACTGCTTCTGGAAATGCCATATCAATTTACCTTCTACTCATCTGTATTCAATCTGAATGAATGAACCTATCCGTTAATCCCAGACAATATAAATAAATATCTCACGGACAGCAAACGATCTGCAACATGGACTTTATCAAAAAAGTATTACAAACATGGGGTGATCATGAATGAAGATCCTGACGTTGTGGTGCAGAAAAACCGGTAATATCTGGGAATGTTATTAAACAACATTCCAATTGGAGAAAGTGCATAATCTTCTCCTCATAATATTTATCGAAGCGATCATGACACTGATCATCACATATTTTGTTTATTATACCATTGAAAGATCAGAAAATTTTCAGTTCAGGAATTATTCATTTGTTACCATAGTTCTCACCATGATGGCAGGTATGCTTGGTTCGTTCACAATTTATGTTTCAACACCCTACACTTTCTTTGACACAATTCTTGCGCTGAGCTTCTCAATGTTTACCATGGCTATTGTTGTTTCAGCTTTACTGTGGATGGTTACTTCCGATACAAAATTCTCCATTTCCGGAGCAGGGTATTATGCCATTGTGCTTCTGCTACTGTGGAACGAGATCTCTATGGGTGTTTTTTCCTATATACTCGCCTATGGCATAGATGCCGCTACGGGCGGAAAGGATTCAATATTCGGGCTCATACAGGCAATGAGCACAGGCATAAACTCGGTGTTTTTCATCGGGCCGATGGCAGCTGAAATGATATTTCTGATTTTCCTTATTAGACCCAGAATTTTTTATGTTTTAATATTCACATCAATACTTTTCATGGGAATCGCGGACCCAGCAATTGGTGGAATCGGAAGCCTTGTGTCTGTTGGGCTCATTGCAAGTGCAGTCGTAATGCTTCTTTACATGATTGCTGTTGTAGTGTTGATATCCAGAAAAATTTCCATGTTTTTCGAAAGCGATATTCCTGTTCTTACTGCTTTGTTTGCAATCTACGCACTCATATCAGCTGGCTTGTTTGTTGGTGCCCTGAATCCATTTTCATCAATGGTATCCTGGATAGTGAATGCGTTCTCAATGCTTGTGTCAATGGGTTTTTATTTCATCCTTACAGTAAGACGCAGGGACAAACAAATGGAATTTCCTTTGAAGATGGTAAACAATAAGGTGGTCGGAACCGTACTGGTGTTTACCTTCATATCAGGTCTTCTCTCTGTTATGTCCATAGCAGTTTATTTCGTGCCTTCTATAATCTAAGTATATCAATAAATGCCACCCCCTGACAGATGGAAATTCATCCTTAGTAGTCGCCCTCCGGTAAAATTCAGATTAATATAGGAATACAGGATACAAAATAATGGTCCTGATCTATGCGCAGATCATTATTGCAGCATTCATGGCTGCGGTAAATATCCTGATCATTTATGATCTCAAAAATAGTGGAAGTACCACACTCGGGATCTACATATCTGGAATGATGGGCCTGATGAATATCCTTGGTTATGCAATCATAGTCCATTATTCCATTCTGCCTCTTATTTTCATCAATGCTGCGTATATGTCACTGGGCCTATTTCCAGTACTGACTAAAAAAGAACTCCGGAGAAAAACGGGGCTCCTTGTATTCGGCCTGGTAATGGTATTGTCAGAAATTGCAATGGGGGCATTCTTCATTGCCTGGACATTTAACCATGGAGTGAATATAAGTCAGGCAGTTGAAAATCCCTGGTTCGCCTACGTTATGCTGTCTGAAATGGCTTTCTCTGTGCTGTACAGGAACAGGGATGAGAATAGAAAAATTCTCCGGACATATTTCAGCCCACAACGGAACTACCTTCTTGCGTTTCTGGTCATGATGGCCCTCATGCCAATTGCATTTCCGGACAATTCAGCATATGTAACCGCTTCGATCTGGGGAACCGCAGTGGTGATGATACTTTCGACCGTTCTGATTTATGAAACGCTTTACAGGCAGAGGTTAAGAAAAGTCCAGGACACGTCATTATCACTTGAGATGATGATCATGTTCACATTCATGATGATTGGAGAGTTTGTCTATCTGATCTATTTCACCTGGATTGTTTTCGACGTGTCCGTTGTGGTAGGGATGGTATGGTTCATATACCTGTCGACGGGAGGCAAAGGAGGAGAAGAAACAAATTATCTTAACAATCAGAAGTGGTCTTTTTCATTCATATTGCTGACATTCGTTATGGAATGGTTCATGGGGGGTGTACTGGCTATAGCTTCCGGCGATTTGGGAACAGGTGCATCGGGTTTCATTTCGTCGCTTATTTTACCGTGGCAGAATGGCGGAAACATATACGTTCTATACGACGCCTTCGATGTGTTTGTCTCAGTTACCGCGAACCCCTGGTTTCTCATCATGATGGGTACAGAGATGGGCATTCTAGCAGTGTCCAAATTGATCGGTTCACACAACAGGGAAAACAGGGTAAGGATTGCTCTTATGATCGGGGCCTATTTCATATACAGTATCTATCTGCCCAGTTTCTCATCAATTTCGTCTGATCTACCACATATACCCTACATGTGGAGCATGGGCATTGGTACGCTTGGCCCTGTGACAAGCAGTGTTTTATTTTCCGGAATAATTGGTACTTATATTGTATCTGCCGCCCTCTCTCTGATGTTCGGAGCACGGCAGATATGTTCCGTCACTTGCACCGCACCACTGATGTATCAGGGAACGTTTTATGATTCTCTCAAGAAATACAATCGAACATCAAAACTTGGAAGGAAGACACTGACCTCAAAGATCAAGCCATGGTTCAGAGTTACTGTCATCTCCGTTTCCCTCTTTGTACTGTTCAGTGCAATTGTATCATATCTGAATTCGATTGGTCTGATCTCGTTCTCCATACTTGGTACAGATATGTCTGTACTCGTTTATATCGTCTGGTTCAACCTCATGTGGTATATCGTGTTTATATCAATTCCCTTCATGGGAACTTACGCATGCGTGACACAGGGCTGGTGCTACTGGGGATCCTTCAATCAGTTGATGGGATATCTGGGATTCTTCAGGCTTAAGGTCAAGGATACCAGTACCTGCGCAACCTGCAAAACAGTAGACTGTGCTTCCGCATGTCCTGTGGGCCTCACAGACATGCGGGCATCGTTCCTGAAGAAAGGTTCATTTAAAGCATTCAAATGCGTTGGAGTTGGAGATTGTGTGGAAGCCTGCCCCTATGACAATATATTCTTCTACGATGTCAGGGGATTCGTTAAAAACAGGATAAGCAGGAATCCCGCAAAACCTAAGAGCGTTGTAAGTATGGATAACTTCCTTGAGAATACCAGGGAATGATTCATATTCTCAGGATAATCAGTCTGCATTGCTTGAAAATCTGCCGGATAACTGAATGACCAGGCATGGCAATTTAGTATTCTTTTCTTCCCAATATAACAGAAAAAATGTTTATTGAATCAAGACATCAAAGATATCCAGAAGACACTTGTTATGCACAAAATCACTCTTACAATCATGATTCTTTGAATTTTATAATTGTCTCAAAAATATAAACATGAATGGGTTAAGAAATGAAATCTTAATCCATATCTCTTGTGCTTTCCTTTAATTTCTTTCCCTTCTTCGGATAATCAATGCTTTCGAACTTTCCCTGCAACTTTGCAATCACCTTGGGAAGGGTTGTATATTCCATCTCAGAGTCGGGGAGCCTGTGAGGTTCGAACGGTCCCATCCTTCTAAGGTAATCAACGATATCAACTGCAGTTTTTCTTGCACCGTCGAATGCAGGATCGTCAAACATATCAACCGGACCGGAAAGCTTTCCATCTTTCAGGACAAAACCAAGTGCAACCACTCTTGGAGGTCCGTCAAACCTGGTCATCTTGGAGTCCTTCATTCCAACGGGCATTAACGGTCCGTTGAATGATCCCCTCATCCATCCCGAAACCAGAAATGGATGGGAAAATGCTTCCAGGGACTCCCCTGACGCAGGAAGTCCTGATTGGATTCTAACAATACCTGCCGGATCATCCTTTCCGACGTATTCTCCGGCAATGAGCGAAAGTTTGTCAGTAGATATTACAGCCACATTCTCATCAGGCAGCTTTTCGTGAGACGGTTTTGTAAAAACCCTCTTTATCACGTATCTGCTTTTGGAACCTATCATTGCTAGTACATCATAAGTCAGTTCCGGTGTTGGTAATTCTATTTTCTTACCCTCAACTATGTCCCATATCTCAAAGATAAATCCCTCATGCATGTTCGGATCAATGACTAATCCGGGAGTATTGAAAGGGTCTGCAAACATCTTGAATATGGGATAATTAAATGCTCCAGGCTCAGTCTTGTCCATCATGTAGACGATAAATGGTTCAGACTTCCTCGGGGTAATTTCCATCTCCGCTATTCCGGGGCCCATACCTTTTATGTTGCCAGAGAATGCATCCTTGAGCAAATCCTGTCCGGCACCATAAAGTCCAACTTTTTTGGCAACTTCTGTGCCTGATTTAAAAGCATCCCATGCTAGCTTGTGGACTTCAGAAGAATTGATCCCCTTGTTATGAATCATTGTGATTTGAATATCATCACCAATGTGCGAGATGAAGAAGTCACTCAGAAGGTTACGTGAATTTTCTTTGACAAATCTTTTTACCTCTTCTACCACAGGAGGGAAAACTACTGTATGGCCGGGTAAACTCCCTATATCAGCTTTGATATGGCTAATTGTTGTTTTCATCAATTCATCATGGTCATTTAGATTAAAATTCTTTTGTATCTTCATACCAGGGGCTTATTGCTGATCATCCAAAGATCATAGAAAGGAAGATTTCCGACACGCTAAAAAGGTCATTCCCCTTCGAAAGTGGATTTTGCAGGCCTGGGAATATGATAAGAATCAAAAGGACATGATTCGTCATCTGTTACACATGTACTGTAAATATAACGATGAAATTATTATGGAAAACGTCGAATCATAAGATATTGTATATGAATATCGTAATTTTGAGGTGTAGTTCACGTTTCTAAACAAACTATTTTAATCGCCATGTAATGACCCCTAGTTTAATATGGGCCAGTTAGACATCAACATCGTAATAGGTGGGCCGCAGGGTGGAGGAATAGACACCTCGGCCAACATGATTATAAGAGCTTTCGCGTATGCCGGAATGGACGTGTTTTCTGTGAGAGAGTTCCACTCAAATATTAAAGGAAGACACAGCTATGTACACATAAGATCCAAGGATGATAAGGTCAGATCCCTGAAGTACCCCGCGGACCTACTGGTTGCTCTTGATCCAGACACAATATTTGAGCATCACGAGGACGTTTCAAAAGGTACCATGGTTATTTATGACAGCGCATTCGAAGGATCTGATCTGGGTCAGGCAAGGATGATAATGAGGGATACCCAGAAGGGAATTAAGGAAACTCTTGAAAAGGCAGGATTCCAAACAACAGTGAAGGGAATGCTTGAATACATGCAGAAGAAGGGAGGCAAACTCGTTCCAATTCAATTTGACTCTGTTCTTTCCCCGGTTGTTAGTGACGGTCCCACCACGCGTTATTTCAACACCTTCGGTGCCGCGGTCACTATGAGTCTTGTAGGCATCGAGAAGAGTTCAATGGAAGATGCAATCAGATATGTGTTTGGCAACAAGGAATCAGTTCTTAAGACGAACCTTGCCGTGGTTGACAAAGCATATGAATACTGTGAATCCAACAAACTTGTTGGGCGCAAGATTAAAAAAATGCACAGGGAATCAAGGATTATCCTGACGGGCAACGATGGAGCAGCCATTGGCAAGATAATGGGTGGGCTTAGATTCCAGACATACTACCCCATAACTCCTGCATCCGATGAGAGCACCATTATGGAGGAACATGAGGATCTGAAGTGGCTCGAGAATGAGGTGGATCAGCTGAGCAGGGGAGGAGTTGTAGTGGTGCAGACGGAGGATGAACTGTCCGCAATCACAATGGCAACTGGTGCAGCTCTCACCGGATCAAGAAGCGCGACCGCGACCAGTGGTCCAGGTTTTTCTCTGATGTCTGAAGCAATATCCTTTTCAGGAATGGATGAGGTACCTCTTGTTGTAACTCTCTATCAGCGTGGCGGGCCAAGCACTGGGCTCCCAACAAGAAACGGCCAGGCTGACCTTTTATTTGCAATGCACGCAGGCCACGGAGAATTTCCCAGAATTGTAATAACATCTGGCGATGTTGAGGAGACCATATACGATTCCATGAAGGCACTGAATTATGCTCAGAAATATCAGGTGCCGGTTATCCATCTGATCGATAAGAATCTCGCCAATACATCAGAAATTTTGGACGGAATAGATACCAGGCGCGTCAAACTGGAGATTCCTGAGATTATTCCTCAGAATGATGGATTCAAGAGATTCAGTCTCGACACGTCTAGCGGCATATCAAGAATGGGAGCTTTCGGGAAGAACATATTCTGGCTCACCGGCGATGAACATGATGAGATAGGACATGTCACAGAAGATACAAGAATGAGAGATCTGCAGATGGAAAAGAGATTCAGGAAACTTGAGACTGCAGAGAAGGAAATTCCCATAGAGGACAAGGCGGTCGTATTTGGAGACAAGAAAGCGGATGTCACATTTGTATCGTGGGGATCACAGAAAGGACCCATACTGGATGCGATGAACGAACTGAAGAAAATAGGGATAAGCAGCAACTTCCTGTACCTCAAGATGTTCACACCTTTCCCATCAGATTTTGTGCATGATTTTCTTTACTCCAGCAAAACGGTCATTGATGTGGAAAGCAATATGACAGCTCAGGCCGCCAAGGTGATTACTCAGAATACAGGCTTGAAAATCAGCAATTATATACTCAAATACAACGGAAGACACGTGACAGAAGACGAACTTGTCGAAGCTGTTAGCAAGATTTACAAAAATGGTGTGAAAAAGGTGGTGTTGACAAATGGCGCATAATTTTAGAAGCGATGTTGCAATTGACTGGTGCCCCGGATGTGGCGATTTCGGTATTTTGAATTCAATACAGCAGGCACTGACGGAATTAAATTTTGGTGCGAATGATGTTGTGGTAGTATCAGGCATCGGATGCTCTGGGAAAACTCCCCATTACATAAACGTAGCTGGCGCACATACCCTGCATGGCCGATCAATACCCTATGCAACCGGGGTGAAGCTTTCAAACCCTAAACTGAAAGTCTTGGTTACGGGCGGCGATGGTGACCTGATGAGTATAGGTGCAGGACACTTTGTGGGAGAGGGAAGGAGAAATACCGGGTTAACAGTGATACTCTTTGATAACGAAGTATACGGACTAACCAAGGGACAGGCTGCTCCAACGATGCAGATGGGCCAGAGAACGAAAAGTCTCACAAAACCAAATATGTTTGGAAGGGTGAACCCCATCTCGCTTGCGCTCACAAGCGGGTATTCATTTGTCGCAAGAGGGTTCTCTTTCGACGGGAAGCAGCTCAAGGAAATAATCAAAAGGGGGATACAGCACGAAGGATCATCCCTAATTGATGTACTCCAGCCATGCCCAACATACAACAACATAAACACAATGGAATGGTACAAAAAACGTGTTTACAAACTGGAGGACAGCAAAACCTGGGAACCTGTTGTAAAGAATGATGATTCTAACCTGGAAGAGGTTTTCCAGAGAGCGTATGCAAAGGCGGGTGAGTGGGAGGATAAAATCCCAACTGGAATATTCTATGAGAACAACAATATACCAAGTTTCC
>JAJYZU010000023.1 GCA_021799755.1 Thermoplasmata archaeon | reverse complement strand
AGCGGACTAAATAACACGATTCAGGGCACATTGGTTTCAGTGCCTTCGTGGGGACTCAATCAGACATTTAATCTCACACCTGCATTATCAGTGCAGGTTTCTGGTAGGGTGGCCGGAGTGAGTTCACCGTCCTACGTCTCTCTTTACCTCGACGGGAATACGAATGAGGCTACTGTTTTCACAACCACTGATACGGGTTACTTCAGCGGGACAGTTCCAGTTGGAATTTACACCGTTTCATACAACGGTTCCAGCGGTGTGTTTGCCAGAACAATGAAAATTGTAAAGAACACATACATAAGTGTGACACCTTCCACAGGATATACCGTATCTGTGACAAGCACGATTCCAACCAAGGCTGTTTTCTCGGGCGTCTACGAGATCATGGGTAGTGGCCTTATCCTCGAAGACGTGTTTTCTTCGAATTCCACATCCAACTTCACGATCCCTGCCGGGAACTACAATATAATATCCAGCGGGGTCTCAATAGGCCAGCTCTATTATTCACTCAAACCTGTCACCCTGAGTTATAACATGTCACTGAATATGCCGCTAACATCACAGGGAAACGCTTCACTTGACCTCTACGATTCTGCTGCGGTGTCTTCCTACAGTTCTCAGTATGGTGTGGGAGGATCGGTCGTGACACTCTACAGCGACAATATTCCAGTCTATTATGCAGTTTCAGGATCAAACGGCGTTGCCGCTCTTTATTATCCTTCATGGGCCCAGAACTCATTGAATGTGACGGTCAATTCCGCATTTTACAATGTTGCGAGTTCAGGACTGTCGAGCAGCGTGAATTCCCTGGGTCTCAAGCCATATTCGAGCACTGCCACTATCCTTCTGGAGACAAATGGAACCATGATCCCGTTCAACGGCACTCTCCAACTATCCGGATCAAATCACTACAATCTGACAATAAGCAGCGGCCTTGTACAGGGCTCAATCAAATCGGGTCTGTATACTGCAGTTATCAAGAGCAATGAGGTATCAGCGACCCCGGAGACGAGCATAATCACGATACCCGTAAATACGAGCATGACAAGCGTGATAGGAATTGGAATGCATTCCCAGTTTACAGCAGCAGGGAGCCTTGCAACCATGATATTCCTGCGGAATGGAACGCAGGTGCAGAACAATTCATACCTGAACCCTGGAACTTATGGAGTTTACAGCTACTCATCCACTGGAGCAAATATTTCTACCGTATATATCAGCAGGAACCAGACTCTGTACCCAAATTATGCCCAGGCTTTCACCGTCAGTCTCTCTAACAGCCTCGGGATAAAAGGCGGGACGTATTACCTCAATTACAGCGGTACGCTTATCAGTCTGCCTTCTGGGCAGTATAACCTTCCAGCGGGTAAATATTACATATTTTATGTGGACAGGGTTTCAAACGTGTCCGGGAACTACGTGATATCCGGGACATCCACTCTTCAGATCAGTTCATCATCAAATATTGTAGTACCTGTAAGTGCGAAGGTAATTTTAACCAGGCTATCGGGGGCAGTATCATTTAATGGGGTACCCTCTGCCTTTGCAACCGTTGAGATCGAGGATGGCAGTTACCACAATGTTACAGTGTCAAACCTGACGGGATTTTACTCCTTTTTGGTACCTTCCGGCAGCTACAATGTCTACGCTTACAGTAACGTTTCCGGGTCAGCAGTTTTCAGCAAGGTCTCTGTAATTCCATTCGTATCAAGCTATTTGATGAATATCACATTACAGCCTTCTTACAGTGTAAGTTACTGGGTCCAGATAAATGGAAAAATCGTCAATACCAATATGACAATATCCACAAACACAACCAGCTTCGTATTCAGCACATCCTCGGGTAAGACGTTCCTACCGTCAGGGTATTATAACTTCACTGCCTCTGTCAACAGAACTGAGACTAACGGTACCGGTCAGCAGATCACCGTTCCATATTCATCTTCTTATTACACTTTCATAAACAGCGCAAGGGATATCGGTATCGATCTTACGATCAGCAATCAGTATCAGTTCAACTTCTCACAAATCACAAATTCAAAATCAGTCGCAATCAATTCCTCACTGAACTACACTTTCAGGGTTTTCAACTCAGGCTATGTGACAACAAATCTGACGTTCTCGACCGGAAATTCGAGCTGGAATATGACATTCACGCCGGGTTATGCATCACTTATGCCGGGAATAGGGAAACTGATAAATGTCACCATCAAGGTGCCATCGAACGCCACGGCGGGCTTCACGCAGATCCCGGTGACACTCAGCTATAACTCTTACCAGATCACGGAATACCTTAACCTCACCGTGAATCCGTATGTGAACTTCACTATGTCTTCCATAAACACATTCGCTACACCTTCCAACAGAAGTCTGCTCGTTCCATTCCAGATTAAAAATACAGGAAATACGCCTGTGAACGTGCTGCTTTCGTTCAACAGCAGCCAGAGGTCTTTGATCAGGAGCGTGGCTCTTTGGAACGTGAATTTCACATATCAGGGAAAGGTCGTTACCAATGTCACGGTTCCAGTTTCTTCACAGATAACGGTCTATGTTCTTATGAATGCCAGCGGCAGCGGTCCGAAATCGGTCAGCAATATAACAGTATACGGTGAAGCTCAGGGAGGTACTCCTGCAAGCACCTTGTATCTTCATCCAAGTTACATGTCAGCTCCGGTGGTACTGCCGTACCCCAAGGGTAATTCCATAATTTCGAACTACACAGGATCGCCTTACGACAGTCTGATAATAGGTCTTGTAATCATCGCTGCAGCGGTACTTGTTGGTCTCATTGCAGCTTCGGCAAGGGGGAGAAAGAACAGATGATAAAGCCGTTGATGGTTCTCATCCTTGGTGTGCTTCTGCTGTCGATGCTACCCGTTGGGATTGCAACTCATTCAGGTGATCAGGTTCAGAAAGGCACCGTTATGACGGACGCATATCCGAGCATTTTGAACCTTCAGATATCAGGGCCATCATATGCATACTACGGCCAGCAGTTAACCCTCTATCTCAATTCAACATACGGTTTCGCAAACTACAGCCTCACTCTCTATATTGCAGGGTACAACCTTACAGGCTTCGGGCCTGAATCTCAGATACACCTCTATAACGCGACAAATGGAAATTTTGTGCAGCAAATCACCACCCCGGACTACACCCAGACATTGACGATTTACGGTGCACTTCAGGTTTCCGCTGGCGATCAGATCA
Organism: Thermoplasmata archaeon; assembly: GCA_021799755.1. The sequence goes on along the minus strand of JAJYZU010000023.1, from coordinate 8,499 downwards.
TGTACGCAAACTCATCCCTCACCATACAGGTTGAAAAACCAATAATATTGAACGCAGTTATATCCAATCCCACCCAGGTTCCCATGTATAATGTGACAGTGTTTTTCAGCATAGACAATACAGTTGTAGCGACCAAGGTGGTTTCCTATGTGGCTCCCTATTCAAAGGCTACGGTGAACGTATCAATTGATCCTTCATACCCCGTTTCCCTATCGCAGGGCAAACACACCATCACCATAACCATTAACAACCCGCAGGCGGAGGTTAACGGGCAGACCTCGTATACCGGCAGCTTCTATTATGGCACCCCGCCAAACTATGACTGGATTTACTACGTTGCGGCAGCGGTCATAGTGTTCATGGCATTTCTTGTATTCACTTCTGGTAAGAGAAGAAACACGCCTAGAAAGCCGAAATGGAAGAAATAAGTCAGGAGTAGATAACATTCCTGATGGTTACAAAATTTTTTTCAATGCTGTTCAGATTTTTCTTTCTGGGAACGTTGGCAAGATCAGGATTCGATCTCGCCATTGCAATTATTGCAGCGGAGAGTGCATTGTTCTCCCTCCTGTGTGGAATAGTCGTATTGGATTCATCCACAATGACGACTGACAGGTTGAGGGTGCGGAGGTTATCAATAATCAAGTCTCTGTTTGGCTTGTCTCCATTTCCTACTCTCACTGAAACAAGTTCATATGGGTAATCGTCAAGTGCGCTCCTGACAAAATCAGTCAGCGAATCAATGGTCGGGGATTCAATTGCCTCTATTAGTATCCCATCGGCAACAATCGCGACACCCGGTCTGGGCCCCGGGTCTATTCCTATTACAATCCTGTCAAATCTGACCTGGTCGATGAACCTTGGAAGGGATTTTCGAAGGGATCCGATTGCCGTGACTCCCCTTATCTGCTGGGGAACTGTTTCACGATCGGAAGATGAACTCAAAACCGCGACAACATCTTCAGGCATTTCCTGATCCTCGGTCAGGTTGACAAACGGAAGCGACCACTCCTTCAGAAGCTTTACTATCTCATAGTAAAACCTGAAGTCGGACGTAGAAATCGCAAGCCGACTCATTCGAATATATATTGAAACATAGTCCTTAATCTTTTTGATCCTTTCTGTTCCTCACCAGTTTCTGAATTGATCCGGAGCGAGGTCTGTTCAATGCCGTATCAGTGTAATCAATTCCGTCTCATACTCATAATGATCTTCCCGTCCAATAAAAGATCAGACTCTATATGACTCCGTTGGTTGGTATACATATATAGAAAAAATTAATATGCAGAGCACAGTTAATAGACTATGTCAGATCAGACTGGTGAATCGACTTACTCTGCGCTGGACAATGCAAAAACAAAAGGTATTCATTATAGAATTACCACACTTTCCGCTGCAGGAGTTTTTCTTGATGGTTATGATATTTCTATCATTGCGGTGGCCCTGACGATAATTTCGTCTATATCCGCTTATTCATACGTCAACAATCCCCTCGGAAAGGGATTGATGGCGGCATCCACGACGATTGGAATGCTGGTCGGGGCAGTTCTCTTTGGTTACATAACAGATTTGAAGGGCAGGAAGTTCATGTACCTGTGGGACATGGTCATATTCGCAGTCTTCACTGCGTTGATTGCCTTTGCATCTTTCAATTTCACATCACTTTTCATCTTCAGACTCGTCCTTGGTGTTGCGATAGGAGCAGATTATGCGATCAGTACAACCATAATCTCAGAATTTTCCCCCAAAAAAACCAGAGGCAGATTGCTCGCTGTCAACGTTTCCGCCTGGTGGATTGGATCTGCCGTGGCCTACTTCATTGGATTTGCGCTTCTTCCAACAGGGATAAATTCGTGGAGATGGATGTTTGCGATAGGCATCATACCTGCTGTACTTGTTCTCATCTTCAGATGGTCAGTTCCTGAATCCGCAAGGTGGCTTGCAAATGCCGGGAAGCTGAAGGAGGCTGAGGCAGTCGAGAAGCAGGTTTCCGGTAAGTCTGACACACTGATGGTCAGGGAGAAGAAAACTTCCATCAGGGATCTATTTTCCCCTAAGTATATCAGGGCAACAGTGTTTGTGGCGGTGTTCTGGTTTTCCTATGATGTGGCCTTCTACGGAATTGGTCTCTTCAATCCTACCATTCTCGGTATATTTGGTCTTAGCAAGAGCAATGCAATCCTCGGTTCGGCCATATTTGCCCTGTTCGCTGTCGTGGGTAGTTTCCTCTGCATAGCCCTTATAGACAGACTGGGAAGAAAGATGATCACGATCATCGGCTTTGCAGGTATGTCTGTTAGTCTGCTCATTCTCTCGATCATAGCCTTTGCTGTGCCTAAATCGGCGTTTTCCTTCGGTTATGTGGCAGCAGCAATTCTGGCAATGTTCATTGTGTTCGAAGTCACTCAGACACTGGGGCCCGGAGGCACAGATTTTGTCTACCCCCAGGAGATTTTCCCCACTTCCCTTAGAGCTACAGGACAGGGATTCGGTACTTCATTCAGCAGGATTGGCGCAATACTGGGACTGACAGTTTTCCCGATACTTGTCAGCGTATCTGGGCTCGGACTTGGCCTGTTCTTCTTCTTTGCATTCTCCGTGCTGGGATTGCTGGTCACACTATTCCTTGGAATAGAAACCAAGGGTAAAGCACTCGAGGAGATAACCGGGGAATAAATCACAGAGTGTCATTCAATGAAGATTGATTTCCTTGGAAGGTGGAGTTCCAACACCATAAGAGGGGAGAGAACCGCATCTATCATCATAGATGGTGAGACACTCGTAGAGTGTGGCCCTCATACATTGGAGGCACTGCTTGATCTTCATTTTGATCCCCTTTCCATAAAAACTGTTGCAATAACCCACATGCACCTGGACCATTATGTTGGACTCGCGGAGCTTTTGTGGTACAGGGCTATATACAAATCCAGCGAACCACTGATCATTGCAGGTCCAAAAGGTATAAAGGGAAACACAGAAAGTCTCCTAATGGATGTAAAAACACCGGAAGCATTCGAGATCAACACACAGTATTACGAGGATTCTCCGGTGGACGACATTATACCGTTCAGGGCCAACCATCTCATCGAGGATAACGGCTACAGAATCGAGAGTGGAAATATTACGTTGTTTTACAGCGGTGACACAGCATACTCTGAAAACGTTGTGAAGGGTGCAGAGAAGGTCGATTTCCTCTTTCATGAGATGACTTACACCGATGACAGGAAGGAAGATGCGGCATTTTGGAAACATTCCACTTACAGCGACGTGATGCGGGTGATGAAAGAATCGCAATCCAGAAAACTTATCCCGGTGCACCTTACCACTGAATCACTGGATCTCACCAGAAAGGCTGCAGAATTATTCAGCAACATAACGATTCCAGAGGGAGAGATTCTCATCTGAAAAGATTTATTTCTGGCAGAATCATGAAGTTACACGACAAAATACACTGAAGGAACAATCAGTCTGCGATCCGGTTTGTCTCCATTTTATTATCGCGCGTGGGAGGCTGAAAATCCAAAGGCAAACATAATTGGAGTTCATGGCTTCGCAGAACATTCTGCGAGATACGGTGAGCTGGCAGAGTTCATGGTGTCACAGGGTTATTCGTTCTATATGTACGATCTGAGAGGGCACGGCAAAACAGCTACCGGGAATGATAAGGGATACATCAGTAATTTCAGCGATTTCGTCGATGACACGCATGACTTTGCAAAAAGGTTCACCCAGGATGGCAGCCCTGCAAGGACCGTCATTTATGGGCACAGCATGGGAGGGCTGATAGTGCTTGATTATCTGTCGCGGTATGGTTCTGATGTGTGCTGCGCAATCACCAGCGGGCCTGCTACCAGGATGGAGGCAAATGCATTCACAAAATTTCTGCTTGGCATGATGAACGCGTTATCACCCAGATCAAGGATAAAATTACCCATAAAGCCGGAGAACCTTACACATGTGAAGGAAATTTACGAGGCATATGTTAGCGATCCGCTGGTACTGAAGAATCCCACAGTGAAGCTGGTCTATGAACTTTATTCCGGTTCCAGATCCATATGGAACCGAATGCAGAACATCACCACTCCTATCCTTATGCTTCATGGTTCGGAGGACAGAGTGGTTCCTGTGAGTGCCACCCTGGAAGCATTTGAGAGAATAAAATCCGGCGATAAACAGAAGAAGATCTATCAGGGGATGTACCATGAGATCCACAATGAGGTCAACAGGAACGAAGTTTTAGAGGACATATCAGGATGGATAGGAGATCACGTTGTTTGAACAACGGAAAGCTGTTCCCTTACTATTGAATTGGCCATATCCACAAACGATTTTACCTTCTCATTTGGAATAACAGCACCTGCCGCTATGTCATGTCCTCCGCCATCGCCACCGTTTGCCTGGGCGGCATTTTTCATAACCACGGAAAGATTCAGACCATGCTCCACCTGTCTCCTGGTTCCCCTTCCGGAGACCTTGGCGGTTCCGTCGCTTACGCTGAATCCAATCAGCGGTTTATCCTGTGGCACCAGGTAGAGCATCATCAGTCCGCTGATGGAACCTGCCATCTCTGATTCAGGGGCATAGAAATATCTCAGGTGTGATTCTTCAAAAAGCTCCTTGTAAGCCCTGTATGAATAGTCGATGAGTTTGCTTTTGAATATCTTCCAGTTATCGATGCATTCCTTCTTGAGCCTGTTATTTCCGAGAAAGTATTCCACAGAGATTGAGTTCTTACCAATCTTGCTGTTGCCGTCGATGATTGAACTGATCTCCTTGGACGAAAAATCAAGCCCCGGAAATTTCAGCAGATCGGTCTCGAGGTATTTCATCGCCTCGCTGCCAACCCCCTGCTTCAACATTGCCAGGGACAGTTCTGCCGCAAGTTTCCTCTTTTCATCTTCCGTGAGATCAAGAGGCCTTTTTTCTAAATCTATCTGAAGCCTCTGCAGGAGCTTTCTGGAATTTTCCCTGTTTCCGGAGATGTTGTTAAAAAAAGGGTCGGTGGAATAGGAGAGAGCATCCAGCAGATTCTCCCCTTCAAGATTTATTGTGTGAATGCTCTGGTACCTTGATCCATACGCATCATATATGATCCTGTTGAGCCCGCTCACGCCGCCAATGTCCTGCTTATCGGCTATTACGCCTGAAAGGAAGAACGGAAACAGGTCCCTGTTATTCTCATCCAGTGCAATGGCAGTCATGTAGGCCATTGTGGATCCACAGGCTTCCCTGGTTCCGTTAACCCCGAAATCTCTGGCATTTATGTTAAGTCCCTTGATATCGGTCTTCTGGTAGAAGTGATGATCAAGGATCAGCAGATTCTCAAAATCGGGTACAAATTTAGCCTGGTCAGATCCGGCATCTACAATTATTGTAGGAAGATCGCGCTCTTCATTCATCCTTTCCCTGAAGCTGTCTCCGCCAAGGTTCTTGATGTAGCCAAGATGGAATCTCTTTTCCTTTCTCAGAAGCATCTTGAGAAGGATTATAGCTGAACTTGTGCCATCCCCGTCATAATGTGAGATCACTCTGAAAGTATCGTTCCTTTCGATGAAGTCCCTCGCCTTCATCAACTCTCCAAAAAAGTCTTCAGAAATGAGTTCTTCTAGAGTCATTCAGAGCACTTTTTCTAGGCTCCAGTTGCTTGCAATGTAATTGTTTGACTTATAGTATCTGACCAGACGCAGTATCTTGCTCATTATCAACTGTGATTTTCTCTGGTTAGCCATGTCCTTCTTGTTCATAGCGAGATGTTTCCTCACATTCTTGTATCTCTGAATAAGGCTGTTAAGATCCTCCGGTATGGGCAGACCCGCACCGCTTTCTCTTAAAATGGTCCCAATCTTTTTGCCAAGAACAGCCTTTGTTCCGGCAACTGCATGCTGGTCCCTCAGCCTGATCCCTATCTGTGATCTGGTGAGTCCTTCCTTGTTCAGTGAAATGACAAGGTTTTTAATCTCTTCATCTGACAGTATTAAGTATTTCTTTGGATCTTCATCGTAATCTTTACTTGAACCTGACTTTCCCCTCTTGCGAGTATGCATTCGTGCCATGTAATACCTTCCGTACCAAGCGTGATTTCAACACTATTAATTTACTTTTTGCTAGGTTCTCCTATTTTCCCTAATGAAGCGGAGTTTTCAGCCAGAGGATTCCATCAGGAAAGGAAAACACGTTCATAGTTAACGATGATTTCTGACGCAACTGTCCAGATTGTCAGCTCGTTTGGATATATTGACACCTTCATTCCCAGGTCGCTTACTCTGGATCGAAAATCCCCCTCGGAAAATCCCCCTATTATGACCGTGGCATCCTCCTTTGCGTTGAAAAGATCCGATGCGCGGACGAACTCACCCTTGGGCCACATGGTGATCACCCTTTTGTTTCCAAGACTTGCAACCAGAGACATTAGATCCATCTTCGCAACTGACAGGAGGGTATTTTCGTCCGAAACTATGATTCTCTTCCGGAATACATCCTCCATGAGTCCGATAAACCGGTTGTAGGATTTTGAAATTCTCGTGAGTGGATTGATACTGATGACAAGATCATTTTTTGTGTGAACATAAACCCTCAGGAGTCCTTCCCTGTTGAGGATCGATTCCTGAGCGACATTCAGCAGAATATATATTATGTCCGGTCTTCCAAACCTGTTTTCCATTCCCGGAAAAGATCTGGCAATAGCACCATGCATGTAATTTGAATCCAGAATCATCTCCGATGCTTTCTTTCCCCTCTCCTTGGCAATTTTCCTGATTGAGTAGTCGCCCACCATCACCTCAGGAATCAGTTCAAGTTCCGCATCAGCTATCACAATGTTGAGCACAGAACCTTAATGCCACAACAATAAAAAATGTGACGCGTCCCCCCTGAGGATTAAAAAGGTCCATGGCAATCAATTATTAGACCACAGGGATTACCCTGATCAGGATTGCAAATGAAGCTCAGGGAGGGAATTGTTGAGGTTTACACAGGATCAGGGAAGGGAAAGACGACCGCAGCTTTTGGTCTTGCATTCAGGGCATCCGGGTGGGGGTTCAAGACTCTCATAGTTCAGTTCATGAAGATGGGAAGATATGGGGAAAATATTTCCAGCAGGAAGATGCCTGACACCATAGAGGTCAGATATGTGGGGAAACCCTACTTCATTGCATGGGAGGAGGATATTCCACAGGCTGACAGGGAAAAGGTGAAGAACGTGCGGCTCTATCCGAAGGGACATCCTCCGCAGGATTATGTGGATATGGCAAACAACCTGATGGATAATGTCATGGAAGAAATGAAGGACGGCAAATGGGACATCATAATTCTTGACGAGATAAATGTGGCAATCTACTATCGTCTCATTGAACTGAAAAGGGTGATCGAGATGATAGAATCTAAGCCCAGGCAGGTTGAACTTGTCTTCACGGGAAGAAAGGTGGATCCGGAAATAATCTCAAGGGCTTCCCTGGTGACCGAGATGGTGGAGATCAAGCATCCATACCAGAAAGGTATCCTTGCCAGAAAGGGAATAGATTTCTGAAGGACAATTTCTCACTGAAAGACAGGATTTTTGTCCTTTATGAATGTTCCATTTCTCAATTCCCTGAAAGCCTGCTCGATTTGTTCCTCGGTGTTCATGACTATGGGACCGTACCACTGTATGCTTTCCTTAAGGGGCTTTCCCGAAAGGAGCAGGAATCTGAATCCGCTGTCATTTGTTGATACGCCTACCTTGTCTCCCTCACCGGAGAATATGATAAGTCTGCCCGCTTCCACGGATCTCTCGGGTCCAAGGATGGTTCCTGATCCGGAAAATGCGTAAATAATACTTGTATAGCCGGATTTTATCGGTATTTCGATGGTGGAATGCTTTTCCATTCTTACCTCCAGGTACATCGGATCAACAGCGGACGGATAATCCAATTTTCCTGATGCATCCATGAAATTTCCTGCGACCACCTTGACGCTTGCTCCTGATCCGGTGGACACCTCGTCCACAGAAGACCCTTTTATCCCCCTGTACACAGGCTGCTTCATCTTGGATGATGCGGGAAGGTTGATCCAAAGCTGAAAACCGGCTACATTATCCTTCACTCCCGAGGATCGAAGTAAAGCTTCCTTATCGGTGGGCTCAAGTGGCTGTGGCATTTCCTGATGGTAAATACCACTTCCTGCGGTCATCCACTGTATATCTCCGGGATAGATAACCCCTTTATTGCCGGTGCTGTCCTCATGGACAACCTTTCCATCAGCCAGATAGGTCACCGTCTCGATTCCGCGATGGGGATGCCAGGGAAAACCTGCTATATAATCAGATCTGTTTGCAGATCCAAAATGATCCAGCAGCAGGAAGGGATCGGTCAGTGTTGTTGTCGATGGACCGCCGAACATTCTTCTCAATTTAACCCCGGCACCGTCTGAAGTTTCATGGCCCGGGGTTTCCGCAAGTGGCACTTTATAGGAATTTCTTTCTGACAGGTAAAATCACTTCGTAATTTAAACAATGTATTTCGG
>JAJYZU010000022.1 GCA_021799755.1 Thermoplasmata archaeon | reverse complement strand
TGATCTCGTATGGGTATGATGGCATCCGGATACTCCCCGCAAAGTGCCCTGTGGAAACATTATAAACGTTGATGTACCCCTCCTGGGAATAGAAAGACAAATAGAGATGATTGTTCGAGGGGGAACAGTATGCGCTTTTTATCCCGCCCGGTATGTCAATTGTGTAGGATGGCGACTCCGGACTCGATGAATTGAAAACATACAATTTATTATTTGTCCCAAGGAGGAGTTTTCCGCTATCCCGGAAAAGATCGAAGTAAAAATTGTATGAACCGTATGCGCCCGTATTGAACAACATGGTCAGCGTGAGATTGCTGGAGCTTGTCAGGTTTGTTCCATACATAATCCCGCTTATCGCGGAGAGCAGGTACATGGTCCTGCCGTCTGGGCTCAAGGCAAGCAGGTACTGGTTGTTGTTGGTGCCGTATTTTGCAACCATACTGGTTCCATTAATCTCGTATATGCTGCTGGCGCTTACAAAGACTGTTCCGTTTACCGGATTTACCGCGATATTGTTCACAAACGAGAACCGGCCCAGTGGAATCTGTGCGATCAGGGAATTGTCACTGCCATTCACCACGTCAATCGATGAGACGAAAGAGGAATTGGACGTCTGCTGGTTTGAAAAATACACGTATCCGTTCACGGGGTCATAAACCCCATTGGAGGGGGCTATCCCGGCTGGAATGGATCCCACGATCGATTCGTTTGTTCTGCCCACGACAAATATCCTGTTTACGTAATATGAAGATACGTATGCAAACCCGTTGTTCTGATCATAGGCAACCGAGGATGGCGCTCCCGGAATCGCTCTGGAAGATAAAATCTCGTCATACTTCAACGTGAAATTATACGCTGCCAGCGTTGAGATTACGGATGCGGAAATCATGATAAGAAAGAGTGCCCAGGCAAGTGACTTCTTCCGTCTTGAAACATCCTGCTTAACAGCTCTGGTTCCCAAGTCAGTGAATCATATAAATATGGGAATATAAGGTTTGCCCGGTTTTTCAGATGAAAGGAAAAATGGCAGTCCAATTTTTTTCTTTCACTTTACTCTTACCTTATTTCTGAACCCAGGACAGGTTCCTTATCAATGCATGCAAGACAGGAGATTGTATTGCCTCGCATTTCCGTGGAATGAAGTTGTCCCTGTTTCTACCTGCACGATATACATAATGCGCAGCTGGTCCTGAAAACCGACCCCGTGTGGTGATTGCCGTTTACCTTTCTCGCGATACTGGTTATCTTCAACCCTGAACGGTATATTTCCTGATGTATCCCCTTTCCTGGTCGGAAAGCTCCGCCGGTATGACAAGGCTCACGGGATCTTTAACGTCCAGGTTTTCAAGGTCCTTCATCCGGCCGCAGACAACCCTCTGGTCTTTCCTTCCTGCCCTGGAAACGACGCACATGAATCTTTCGCCCGATATCATTCCGCCCTTCACCCTTTCCTCCATCCCCCTGAGTATTGAGAACGATTCCCCGACAGTCATGTTCTTGCCGTCATGAAGATCGAGAAGAACGAGCGTGTGGAAACCGCTTTCGATGTTCTTCCTTATCTTTTCATACGGGCTCAGCGGGAAGAATTTTTCGCTGACAAATGGAAGGGAAACGGGAGGCCCAAGCCTGTATGCATACAGACCGAGAATCAGCGGTGCATAGAGTATTATGGATGCATTGGGCATTATCTGAACATCTATTCCGCGGGACATCGCCTCATGTGCCAGTTCAAAATGGGTGGTTGCGGAAAGGGGATCACCGGGAATCAGAAGGCAGACGTCGGCTGAAGAGCATTTCGAAAGCAGGTCGCCGCTGTCCTCCAGCATATCGCGGGTGGTCGGAATTATCTCCTTTCCGGCAGCGGCGGATATCTCCCTGATGGTGTTCTCCGGAAGTATCGAGGTGTAGGAATCATAGTAGGCGATATCGCACTCTTTCAGTGCAGACATGCCGTCGATGGTCATGGATCCGGGGCCGGAAAGGCCCATTCCGATGATTTTCAGCATTGGATCAGGACTGGAAGTCTTCCTGGATCCTCACCAGTTCGTTGAGCTTTGCCAGCCTTTCCCCGCCGATGGTTCCCGTCTTTATGAGTTCACTCCCGAACGCTATTGACAGGTGCGCTATGAAATCATCATCGGTTTCACCGCTTCTGTGTGAGATCACGTTCTTCCATCCGGCCGATGTCGCCATGTCGACGGCATCCTGCGTCCTTGAAAGGGTGCCTATCTGGTTCACCTTTATCAGGACCGCATTCGTGGATTTCTTCTCTATTCCCTTCTTTATTCTTTCGGGATTGGTCGTGTAGAGATCGTCGCCGACTATGAGCGATCTGTTCCCCACCTCCTTCGTGATCATGGCAAAGCCCTCGAAATCTGCCTCGTCCATGGGATCCTCGATGAAATAGAAGCCGTGCTCCTTCGAGAGCTTCACGGCATAATCAACCTGTTCCCCCTGGTCAAGGGATCTTGATTTGTAATGGTACTTTCCGTCTTTGTAGAATGATGATGCGGCGAAGTCCGCCCCCATCTTGATTTCGATCTTTTTCTCCTGCGATATCTCCTTTGAGGCTTTCTTGACAATATCTATCGCTTCCTCATCAGAGATGTTTGCTGTCCAGGCCCTCTCATCTCCAACTCCTATGCTCTGGTTTGGAAGCTTCTCCTCAAGAAGTTTTCCTATTCTCTTGTGGACAAGGGAATTAGTGTATATGGACTCATAGACGGTTTTTCCCTGTGAGGAAACGAGGAATTCCTGTATGGTCGTGCCGTTCATGGAATGTTTGCCGCCACCGAGAACGTTTCCGATCGGATGCGGGAACCTGAACTTCATCGCTCCGCCAACGTAACCGTAGAGGGGTATTCCGAGCGATCCTGCCACCGCCTTTGCGTTGGCAAGGGAAAGGGCTGTGGAAAGGTTTCCGCCCATGTTGGAGAAATTGCCGCTTCCGTCAAGTTCGGCAAGAAGTTTGTCGAAGGTGCGCTGATCCATGGCGTTGAAGCCGACTATTGCGCTCCTCACCTTGCTGTTGAAAAACTTTATGGAATCATCGGGCCCGTTCTTCGGGAACGAGGCAACCTCGGTTGCGCCGGTGCTTGCACCGGAAGGCGCAGACGTCCTGCCCATTGAAAACGGGAGATAGATCTCCGCCTCAACCGTGGGGTTGCCCCTTGAATCAAGTATCTTTCTTACCTTTGCATCGACTATTTCGAAATCTCCAGCCATGAGTTAAGATTGCTACACCCGATAAAAAATTATGGCTCGTGATTGTGACATTCATTGATGGCCGGATCGATGAATTGTTGCAATGATGTTTGCCGGTTGGATCGGGTATTTCTTAACGTCAGTTCAATGCGCTGTGCATTACCCTTTGCACCCTGAAATTTCATTAATACAATAATTTATGCGCTTGAACACTAATGGTAGATATCTGTTCTGAGTGTAAATAATCGTAATTCTATTATGAAAACACTATACTGGCTTCAATGAAAACAAAATTAAAAGTTCGTCTTTTTCGTATCATGAACTCATACGTAGTTCAATACGTAGAACTTAAATACTAATACGTATTACCTTACGTATGGATGGCGCGAAGATTTCTGGAAAGAGCAAATTAACACTTAGTGTCGACAAAGAGATCGTAAGCAAAGCGAAGAACTTAGGGTTAAACCTGTCTGAGATAACAGAAAAGGTGCTCCGAAGTTTTACATTCACCCCTGATAGTACGGATAAAGAAAGCATGTATAGGGGTTATAGGTCTTTGTTTGACACCATGCTCCCTCTCCTGAAAGACTATGATGCATCTGTTCTTGTTGCAAAATGGACAGAAGCTGACATAGAAGGTAAGAATCTTTTTGATTTTGAATGGTACCTGGCGCAAGATGGCACCTTCTGGAACCCGGATTTTGAACAGGAAGCTAAGGACATCAAGTCAATTCCCTCATACGGTTTTCTGGAACCCATCAAGATATTGTCCAACTTTATTAGTGCCCTCTCATCTGCAAAAGAATCGCGCAAAGAAAAACTTGAGCAGATAGAACTTGCCAAAAAAATTCTTGAAGCTATTATAAGCTCTGTTTCCGAGAGAGGTGCAAAGGGAAAGAAAACTTCTGGAGTTGAGGAGGTTGGAAAAAAGTGAAAGTTTCAGAACTTAAAGACTTCATGGTGGTATGTAGCAAAATTGCTACTGGTAAAGGAAGTGCGGAAAAGGAACTTAAGCAATATGAATCGATGAGATCCAAACTTCTTCAAGACAAGAACCTAATTAACTTTGTTCCTCAGTTCATTACATTCTCTCCAGAAGGAGTGGACCTTTATGAGTACTTTCAAGCAATGACCAGAAAATATAATGAGAGAAGAGAAACTATAAGGCTATCTTTTCAAGAAATGATAGAAAGAGCCAAGGAAATAGAAAAATCGGGAATTCCTTTGGAACTCGGCAAGCCATTGGAAAACGTAAATTCTAATTCGATAAGAGAAGACTGGTTAAAAGCAGTTGAACGATCGAACAGCGATCCCAGTGGCAGTATAACATCTTCCAGAGCAATGATCGAGTCCACCCTCAAGTGCATTCTGAAAGATTCCAACACTCCATTCAAGTCTGGAAATAATACCTCTTCACTTTGGCATTGCGTCAAGAACCTTCTTTTTCCAACATTCTCTAATGAACCTGCTGAAATCAAAAAGTTGGTGGGATCAGTGTCTATGATGATAGAGAATATCAAAATGATAAGGAATAACTTTGGCGACGCTCATGGACGCACCGATGAAGATCAGACCCTTGACCCAATATCTGCTAGATTCATCGCCAATCTTTCAATTTCCGTGTGCAATTTCTTGACAGAAGTTTATGGGAAGCGTAAGACAGAGATTTTGCAAAATGCAGTGATGGTCTCTCCGACAGCAACTCCAAAATGAGACGCTAAATCTAAAGAGGCTTTCTTTTGCCCCATGAAATAATATTTTTCAGGGAATGTTGGAGCGCAAAAAAAATTTGTGCCAGTTTAAATGCCACGAGACCATAATTTTCATGCAAGTTGGTACAAAAGTCTTAAGAATAAGGCCCAGCATTGAAAATGTTGGGAGAACAAAGAAGTCTGGTCTGAATTTATCGCACTGGGTTAATACTCGATTGAGTGAATTTTACTGCGGAGGTATTCTTATCCTAAATCAAATAGCAAATGATATCATGCGTTCATGCGACCTTATTGTAAATAAGTCAGCGAAATTCATTAGGTGGATGAAGGCAAACTGGTTTACAAAGAGCTAGCATAAATCGCCCGAAAGTGACTTGACTAAACATTTTAATGCTCTAATGCTGATATCACCACTGATGTGCTCCCTTTATTATTTGGACACTTATAAGAGAGAATATATAGAGAGTAGAAGATATAAGGGGGGGAGTCCAGAGGGGGTTTTCTGAAACTCCTGCACACTCCGGGACATATGGTGATCTAGAATGGCAGAGAAATTCAGTGTTGAGCAGAAGGAGCAGATTGTCATTGAATCATTCACGGCCACAAACATTGCCGAACTGTGCAGAAGGCATGGAGTATCCGTTGCACAGTTCCACAGATGGAGGGAAAGGTTTCTTGAGGGTGGAAGAAAAGGACTGGGAGAATCATCAAGGGGAAATGAATACCAGAAGGAGATTGATGATCTCAAGAGATTGGTGGGCGATCAGGCCCTTGTAATTGATGCTTTAAAAAAAAGTCGACAGGGGAGGAAATAAGCATGGCCATTGAAAGCCTCAAGCCTGCAATGACCGTATCCAGGATATCCAGGGCAATGGATGTTCCAAGATCATCCATCTATTACAGAAAGACAGGGAGATCAGGAAAAAAAATAGTCCGTTCCTAACTAGATTAGAGCGAGAGACTATCTATTAAGGACTCAACACATTTTTCTAGGGTACTTATCAACCAGAGTTTCATATTAGCATAACAATTAAATTCGGAAAATTATTTAATGCCGATTAATGTAGGATTGCATGTTATCTAGAAGAACCATTCTTCTGATCCTTGTGTCCAGTGCCGTGTACGTTGGCGGGGTTTTTTTGACCTTTCTATTCGGTATATTGAATTTACAAATAGCTGTGCCGTTCATGATTTTAGACCTCCCACTTGCAGTTGCACTTGCTTTCATGGATCGTGAAATAAAGCGTGACAAAACGGCAATCGAGACTGCCCTGGACGCTATGAAAACTGTGCTGGATACCGTATATTCAAAAGTGAGCGCTACTATTGATGATATACTCTCGTTTCAAGAAAAGCCAAACATGACTTCTGAGAAAATGGACGATAAATCGTTGGATTATATTCACAGAAAATTGGATGAAGTTTCATCTATCCAGACAAACTATAAAATTATGTCAAAAACTGCTTTAACAAAAAAAGAAATAATCCAGCATGTAAAAGGGTTTTATAGTGAAATTGCGAATTTACAGAATGTTCTTGAGGAAGCAGGAATAAAGACAAGAAATGAGTTTTTTGAAAATGTTAGAAAGTGTAAGGAAGAAATCGAATCTTCCGCGAATACGTTAAGGATGACGGGTCTGTTAAACAATGAAAGTCAACATAGAATAGTGAACGATCGTGACGTAAAAATGTGGGGATGGGGCCCAAAGAAACTTCTGGATGAGCTTATTAAATTGGATTACGAAACAATGGAGGGGCTTACTAGAGACATGGAAGGATCAACTGATCAATGGGCTGATGTCTTCTCAGAATCGCCTGATACATGGAGATTGTTAGTGAACGGGTCAGAAAGCATAATAGGTTACTGGCATTTTGTTCCTCTTTTTCCCGAGGACTTTCAAAAAGCCAGGCTTGGAGAACTTAAGGACTCTGAAATTGTAGCAGAACGCATAATGCCATTGGACCTACCAGGTGACTACGACATATATGTTGTCTCCATTGCATTGAGAAGAGGATACAGGAACCATGAAGATCGAGCTCTCCTTTTTGGATCTTTCTTCGAAGAGGTTTATTCACTTGCAAAGGACGGCATATTCATAAGAAATATAGTTACAAATGCATTCACTTCCGATGGCTTTAGAACATGTACAAGATTTGGAATGAAGACAGTTGCCAAACACATACAACATGGAGATATTTTTTACAGGATGCTGTATCCTTTTCATGAACAGGACAAATTTCTTCAGAGAGATATGGAAATTAGGGAACTGTACGCAACGCATTACAAATCCTAATATCTGCTAAATAGGGAGGTATTTGATTAAGGTTTTAAGCGAATACTCTAGAATCCACGGAAGAACAACGTATGCGTTCTCTTCAGTATCATTAAGAGGATAACAATGAAAACAAAGAGAAAGTAATAGACGACAAAGCCTAAGAATAGGTCAAGATAAAGTTCCGTTGGAGGAAGAACATACAAAATAATTGCGATTAACGCATATATGCACGATAGTACTGAAAATTGAACATTATAGTAAGTTTCTTTGAGCCTCAACTCTTCAGAAATGTAGGCACATGTTCCGGCTTGATGCCCATTGATTCCAGAATTTCCTTCTGTTTCCTGGTTATCTCTGTTGTGATCTCCCTGCCGTCCTGCAGTATGACTTTTCTCACGCATATTCTCCCGATCTGAATCCCGATGAATTGGTTTGGAATGCCCTGAAATATTAGGAGCTTCCAAATTTCTGCCCTGAAAGCATGGATGATCTGAAGCATGTTGTCACATCCACCATTAACAAACTTAAGAGCAACCCGGAAAGACTAAGAAATATAATCAGAGGCTCAAGCCTTCCATTACCACCTTAACAGGAAAAAATTAAACGAAAGTAGAATAAATATAATTATTTGCACAGTGATATACAATCTATGGAGGCTTCAGACGCCTCGCATTTCGATCTTCCTGTACCTCTGGCAGAATGAGTTGTAGTTCGCCTTGTATTTTATCCACAGATCCTTGTAGTTCTGATCAATCTTCCCTATGATCTTCGCCGGCACCCCGACAGCAATGCTCTCGTCCGGTACCTCAAACTTGGACTTTATGACGGCACCCTCGCCTATTGCGGCCCACTGTCCTATGACGGAGAAATCAGATACAACGGCCTGCATGCCTATGACCGCCCAGTCGTGTATACTGCCTGTATGAATTACGCTCAGGTGTCCGATGGTCACATGGTTCCCTATCGTGGTCTTCTCCCCCGGCCTTGCATGGATAACGCAGTTGTCCTCCACAGCGGAACCGTCCCCGATCACTATGGTCCCATAATCCCCCCTCAGCACTGCACCCGGCCCTATCCATGTCTCCTTCCCGATTCTCACATCCCCTATTATTGTGGAATTTGGGAATATGTATGCCGATTCGTCTATCACCGGTACCCTGCCCTCAAACTCGTAAACTGTCATCGTCCTTCAAGTGATTGATCGTATTTTTAATGTTGGTTTGTTCCTTTATCAAAAGTCAACGTTCCGGAGACTATTTCCTTATCCTATCGAATTCAGCTATCATCCTGCCGGCATCGAAATCAAAATCCCTTATGCCGGTCTCTATGGATCTTGAAGCGGATATCTGGCCGAAAGTGACCGAATCGGCCATGTCGTATCCGTTCTGGAGGCCGAAATAAAGCCCGGCCCTGAACGAGTCGCCTGCACCCACGGTATCCTTCACGCTCGCAGCAGGAATTGAATCCGCATGGATGATCTCGCCTCCTGTGTAGAGTGTGGCACCGTTCTGCCCCTGCGTCACTATGACCGATTCGCATGCATCCGCGATGTCGCTCTCGCTCCTTCCCAGGATTTTGGTCATGAGTGACATCTCGTACTCGTTGAGAATAAGTATCCTGGATCGGCTGATCATGGCCTCGATGTCCACTTTGCTGTACCGGTAGTTGATCTCCTGCCCGGGATCGAACGTTATCTGAGCAGAAATATCACTGGCCATCGCCGAATACCTGTCCAGCGGGCCAGTTGAAAAATGCACCCTGTCATAGTCCGTCCTCCTCAGATCGGATACGGTCGGGCTCCAGCTTCCCATGGGCCCCTGGTGCATGTAATAGATCTGGTCGTTCCTGTTCGTGACAATGTAGCATATCGGTCCCATTGTGTCGTCAGAAACCGTGAGAGTGGAGGTGTCTATGCCGAGTGATTTCAGAAACTCGATGTATCTGGCGTGAGTGGATCTTGAGATCGCACCGTATAGATCGAATGACACACCGATCCTTGAAGCAACAATGGCAAAATTCCCCGCGGTGCCCCCAAATTCCTCCCTCACAGCAGTGACCTCCGATGAACCCTGCCTGTGAAGGTCCGGGGTGACGAGGACAACGTCTATGTTCACATGACCGAAGAATGCCAGTCTTTTGCTCATCTGGCCATGCTATCGCCCGGAGTTATTTAAGACCTGATCTCCTGCAAAAACTTGTCTATTATGATCTCAACTGCAGCAGCCGGTATCGAAAGTTTCTGCGACACCTTCTCGATGCTCCTGGACTCGAGGTACTCCCTCATGATCCTTCTCGTGAGCTGGTCCCCGGCAAAGGTGTCTATGAGATCGGACAGGTTCTCTATGATGCGGTCCTTCTCCTTTATGAGGACCTCCCTCTCCTTCATGAGATCGTCGAGCCTCCTGCTGATCTCCGAGAGCCTGTCAAAGAGCCTTGACGGATCTTTCTCATGCGGCGCAGGCTGCACACTGTCAAAATCCAGATCGTAACGGTTTATGTCAAAAAAATTCCTGGAATAGTCTATGATGAGCGTTGAGAATCCTGTGGGCTTGTACACCTTCCTCTTTGCCCCCATGGAGCTTGAGATGAATCCCTCCGGAACAATGAGCTTGGCGTTTTCAAGAAAAATGAGGTGTTTGTTGATCGCCTGCTGTGATACTCCTATGCTCCTGCTCATCTCAAGAGCATAGGACTTGTCGAGGATCAGCCTCCTGAGTATCTCCCTTCTTGTCTCGTTCTCGAGCGCAGAGATGAAATACTCTATGGAGTCGTCCCCGTTCACGGCGCATCACTGCCCTTACTCAATTTTTACCTTCTTGCCGCCGGTTTCTCCCTTTCTCTGCTTGGTCAGCGTCAGGTCAAGTATCCCGTTGGTGAACTTGGCGCTCGCAGAGTCCGGAATAACTGGTTCCCTGAGGTCCACGGACTTGTAGTATTTCCTCGGCCCCTCGGTCACGCTTATAACGACGGAATCCTCGTTCACGCTGAGGTCGATGTCGTCCTTGTTGATGCCCGGCAGCTCGACGGTGATGTAGACCTTTTCCTTGTCCTCGTTTATGTCAGTGATCGGCTCCCTGGTCGCGGCATCCGCAGCGAGTGACGGATTGTATCTCCTGAGTTCCGGCACGTTTCCGAATTCCTGGAACTGTGGCTTTCCGTCCGGCCCCATCTTGAAGGTGAAGCCATACACGAAGGGCTCCTCGCCGTCGCTGGCAATATTCTTCCTGAATGTGTCGAATATCCTTGTCATCCTCTCGTTGAGCTTCTTGAAGTCTATGTCGAAGTCCCCGAAGAAGTTGTCAAAGAAATCGTCTCTCCAGTCATCGTCCCTGTTTTTTCTTCCTACCATATTTGTCACCTCTAGTTAACAACCAATGGTTGTCAACCTACTATTACATTATGATATATAAAATTTTCGGGAATTCATCATGAGACCGGTATATGGGCTTCCTGTGACATCCGGAATTCAGCCCGGTCAGGAAAATACATTGCCATCAAGACAGTAACTCGCGGATCATTTTCCCGAAAGCCCCTGAAATAAAATATAATGATTATAAATGATATCTCTTTACGGGTTTTCACGCAAAATTTTAAGTTATCAGCAATGATAAACATCCGGTGTATCTGTTTTGGAAATTATAAAGGAGGATGTCTTGATCCTTGGCGGCGGTATGGCTGGCCTGAGAGCCGCCGTAGCCGCTGCTGAATACAACAAAAATATCTCCGTGGGGCTCGTATCGAAGCTTTATCCGCTGAGGTCCCACTCCGTTTCGGCAGAGGGGGGAACCAGCGCAGTTCTCAGTCCGAAGGACAACTTTGATCTGCACTCCTATGATACCATCAAGGGGAGCGACTACCTTGCGGACCAGGATGCGGTTGAGAAGTTTGTCAGGCTCGTCCCCGAGCAGATCTATACGACCGATCACTGGGGCTGCCCGTGGAGCAGGAACCCTGACGGCACAATATCGCAGAGAGACTTCGGGGGTCTGAGTTATCCGCGGGCCACATTCGCCGCAGACAAGACCGGTTTCCATGTGATGCAGACCCTGTTCAGCAGGGCCCTGAAATATGACAACATCCACATTTATAATGAATATTTCGCAACATCGCTGATTGTGGAAAACAATTCCTTCAATGCCATCACGACAATCAACCTGAAGAACAGCGAATACACAGTCTTCCAGGGAAAATCCCTGATATTCGCCGCAGGCGGTGCCGGGAGGCTATACCAGTTCAGCACATACGCCCATTCCGTGTCCGGTGACGGTGATGCCATTGCATACAGGGCAGGGCTTCCGCTGAAGGATCTTGAGTTCATACAGTTCCACCCTACCGGGCTTGTCCCATCAGGAATACTGATCACCGAGGCTGCTAGAGCGGAGGGCGGATACCTCCTGAACAACGAGGGCAAGAGGTTCATGGAGAAGTATGCCGCGACCAAACTCGAAAAGGCACCAAGGGACATAGTCTCCAGGGCCATAATGTGGGAGATTGAGGCAGGCAGGGGTGTCAAGGGAAAGTACGGCGATACTGTATATGTTAACCTTGATCTCAGGCACATGGCTGATATCCTTGAGGAGAAGCTCCCCATGATCACCGACATAGCCAAGAAGTTCAACGGCATCGATCCTGCTGAGGAACTTATTCCAGTCAGGCCTGCAACCCATTACACAATGGGTGGGATCCACGTGAACAACGACACCGAGACCCCGGTGCAGGGAATATACGGTGCGGGCGAGAATGTGTGCATCAGCATACACG
>JAJYZU010000021.1 GCA_021799755.1 Thermoplasmata archaeon | reverse complement strand
ATCACTGAGTGTAACAGCCCTCGCAACGGCTTACAGGCATCCGGAAAATGTTGTAGTGACTCATTTCTTCAATCCACCATATACCCTGCCGCTTGTTGAGATTGTGCCTGCAATACAGACATCCGACGATGTGACCTCGCAGACAATAAACCTCCTGGGATCAATGAAAAATCACAGATCGAAGATGATGCCCATTCGAGTGAATGAGGTGCCGGGATTCGTGGTAAACAGGATACTTGTTCCTGTTATGAACGAGGCATGTCAGATACTGGAAGAAGGGATCGCAGGAGCGCACGATATAGACAATGCCATGAAGGCGGGCGCAGGTTTTCCCATGGGACCGCTTGAGCTCTCTGACATGGTGGGACTAGATATCGTAAAGGACGTTATGGACGTTCTCTTCAAGGAATATGGCGACCAGAAATACAGACCGTCACTTCTGCTCAAGAGACTGGTAGATGCAGGAAAACTGGGCAGGAAGAGCGGAGAAGGATTTTATAAATACTAATTCTCCTTGGTCTTTCCCTTGTTCAGGAGTACAACCGTCGGTTCGACAATGTACTTCGCCTTTGAAACTCGAGTGATTGAAAAGAGGGCAGTCTTCTTCCCGGTTCGATCAAAGAATTTTGTGATCTCTTTCATCATGGTTTTATTTACAGAAAGTTCAATGTAGATTGGATTTCCCATGTGGTACCATGTTGCGATAATAGTGCCGCCCTCAACATAATCCAGGTCTTCACGGTCAATCTCCAAGTCAAATCTTTGACCTATCCCTATTTTCAATATTTTTCACCGACAGCATTAGAGTAATGAATTCTATATAATCCTTTTTAGACCGAAGGCAATTTTTAAAATGAGTTTTTATGAAATCCTAACATATTGTCGGAATGGTGATTATAATTCTTCAAGAAGTTTTATGTCGAGAAGTTTTTCAAGTTTCCGGGCAGTTTTTATGTCAGGACTCATAGCACCGCGCTCTATATTTGAAAGAACGTTTTTCTTCTCCATGATCTTCTTTGCGAGATCGTCCTGGGTCCAGGAGAGTTTTTCCCTGGCCTCCTTTATTATCTCAGCGAATCCCTCCACAAGGTAAAGATTCTCTATATCATCCTTCTTTACAGGAGGTTTCCTCGGGGCGGATTTCACCACGTGCTGTATTTCCCTCCTGGTGGGGACAAAGACCTGTTCTCTTGATGGCTGCCTGACCACAACGGGCTTCTTTGATTCTACAGGTACGCCAAATTTTGCGCAATCGTCACACACCTCAAGAATAGCGCCGTCAATTCTGATCCTGTTAGATTTCTGAATTTTTTTCCCGCACATTTCACATTCTGCAGCCATGATTTTATGTTATTGAATTCTAATATTATTCTTTTGCCCAACGGCACTGTCTACATTTGAACGTATGCAGGTCTCATATTGACATTCATGAGGACGCACCGACACAAGCAATAAATAAATCAATACACCTCCAATACTGATCCGGCAAATGACTAAGATAGAGATTCCGAAATCTGTAACCATCAGGAATGGTCGTCTTTACACTGTTTCAGAAGACAGCAACAGCGTTTACGGCGAGGACGTTCTGAAGATTGATGGAAAATTTTACAGGGAATGGGAGCCTAAGAGGAGCAAGATATCTGCAGCACTGAAGAACGGTCTATGGCATTTTCCGTTCAATTCTGATACCAATCTTCTCTATCTGGGAGCATCATCAGGAACCACAGTCAGCCATCTTTCTGACATTATTGTGAATGGTAGAATTTACGCCATCGAACTTTCATACGATCCATTCCTGAAACTGATGAGGCTTGCGGAAAGAAGGAAGAATATCTATCCCATACTTGAGGATGCAAATCTCATCGAAAAATACTCATTTTTTGTCGAGAAAGCAGGCACCCTCTATCAGGATATTTCCCAGAGAAACCAGATACAGATTTTCAACAGTACAGTTGAATATTTTCATGAAATCAAGGAAGCACTTCTTGTGATGAAGATAAGATCAATTACCTCCAGGGGAAGTGATCCAGAGATACTGAAAAAGTCAATTTCTGGAATAAAAGGGTTCAGCGTAAAGCAGATTGTGGATCTGAAGCCATACAGTGTAGGAAACTATATGTTATATCTGGAGAGATCATAATCTTAGAGCGCCGGACCGTTCCGACCGATGACAGAGGCTTGAAATAAATGACGCTACCTGAAAGTTTCCAAATGTTCCTTATGGAGTCGAAGCAGCACACCTATGCTTCTGGCAACGGGATTACTGATCCAATATTTCCAGATTCTGTGCAGATGGAGTTCTCCAAAGGTGATTTACTCTACAGGGATATCTACTTCGGATCCAGGCATTTCATTGGAATGGAAACAGTTTTCCTGAAGAACAAACCCATTTGGTCCATGGCATATTCCGGAGGACTGATGAAATTGGACGCAGACAGGGACCATGTTTTCGGGTTTCTTCGTGAAGCGCTCATGCATCCAAGCGCGGAACTGCCAGCAAGGGGTCCGGATCGTCTTCAGAGAGGAGAACTGGAGTACGAGAATCTCATAACAGGTACAATAGTGATGTTCCATGGGTTCGAAAGGATTCTGAAGGACAGGGTGACAATCTACATGCTGCATTACGGCGGCGGATCGATATTGGAGTAGGTGTTCCGGAACGATATTTGTTAATATCGCAAGTCCATCAATTTGCAACAAACGGAACCTTACTGTGGGAGTATGTCAGATCCATGATAACTGTTAATTAAACGATAGTCATGGGAAAGCATGGAAAAAGTGGTCAGCGGTTTTGTGAAGTCATACAGAGATGTCAAAGAGTTGCCAATGGAAGGAGGCGCCAGAATCAGATGGGCCATAACCCACAGGGAAGGAGCAGAAAATTTCTCAATGAGGCTTATTACTGTGAACAGGGATAAAGAAACACCTGCACACAGTCACGATTACGAGCATGAAATGTACATAATCTCAGGAAAGGGTAAAGCGACAATCGGAAAGGAGGAGCATGACCTCAATTCCGGAGATTTCGTTTTCATTCCTCCCAACGTATTTCACAGGATTCATGCCAGTGAGGACATGAAGCTGATATGCGTTGTGCCCGTTAAGGCGGCGAAGCAGATACTGGGAGAATAAATAAGCCTCAGCTTATTTCCTTCCCGTATACGTTCAGTATCCCTCTGAATCCAGATTTCTTGTAGAAGTTCAGACCAATCAGGTTGAGCGCAGGAAATTCTGCGGTGATCATCTTTATACCGTTTTTGGAGGCCCTGTCTGTGAGATCTGTCAATATTTTCTTCCCAAGGCCGTTCCTCCTGAACTCAGGCATTATGTAGAAATCAGTTATTCTCAATTCAGACTTGGGCTGATAGAATATCCTGTCGACTATATCGGCTTTGATGAATCCGCCGACTTTTCCATTGATTTCTGCGACTGTTATTATGCTCTTTTCACTTTTTATCACCTTGTTTGTGTAATCCAGCGCTTTTTTATCAAGATCGTCGACAACCTTGAACTGGGTTTCGAATTCTTCATTGAGCTTCTTCAGTCTGGCCATCATTTTTGCAATATCTTCCGCATCTCCCGCTTCGGCTTCCCTTATCAAAATTTTCCTGTTCACCATCTTACTCATCCATCCTCTCTATCAAACCATTACCCAAAATTTCTCCATATATTTTCCTGTTGAAATCTATTATCTCCTTCGCATTATTGTAGAACCATTCCTTGGAATTGTTTCTCCTCGCAAGGCCAAGCTGCGATGTCTTGTATGCAACTGCCGCCGCAACTCTTGGATACAGATCATACTGATCCATTCTTGGAATTATCATTTCCTCAACCGGATTCTCAACAAAGTTTGCTATCTCCTCGGAAGCAGTAACCATGACATCAAAGTTGACGCCCTTCGCCCTCGCATCAAGAACGCCCCTGAACAGTGATGGGAAAACAAGGCTGTTATTGATCTGGTTCGGGAAATCACTTCTCCCGGTAGCAACAATTCTGGCACCAGCTGCCTTTGCATCACCAGGCCATATCTCGGGCGACGGATTGGCAAGTGCAAAGACAATTGGATCTGAATTCATGGTTTTTATCCACTCCTTCCTGATGAAACCCGGCTGCGACTTTGCTGCGGAGATAATCACATCCGCACCCTTTATTGAGTTCTCAATACCTCCCTTGATCCTGTCGCGGTTGGATTCCATTGCAAACTTGTATTTCCATGGATTGTTAATCATGAGCTTATCCATGTCTTCCCTCTCTGGCTCAAGCACACCAAGATGATCGGCAATGATCAGGTTTCCCGTATTGAAGCCGGCCGCCTTAAGCAGGTATGCAGTGGCAAGGTTGGCGGCGCCGGAACCTATCAGGGCAATCCTGACGTCCTCCTTCTTTTTGCCCACAATCCTCAGGGCGTTGATAAGGCCAGCAAGCGTTATCGATGCGGTTCCAAGCTGATCATCATGCCAGACCGGTATGTTCATGGATTTCTGAAGTTCATCAAGTATGAAGAAACATTTCGGGGACTCTATATCTTCAAGGTTAATCGCACCAAAAGACGGTTCCAGCGATCTGACAACTGAATTGAAATATTCTCTTGAATCTGTCTTTACTGGCAAAGGAATTGCATTTATGCCTCCAAGATAGTTGAATATGAGCGCCTTCCCCTCCATCACAGGCATTGCAGCTTCAGGGCCTATGTTACCAAGTCCAAGCACCCTTGTCCCATCGGTAACGATTGCCACGCTGTTCCATCTGCCAGTGAGTTCAAAAGACAGATCGTGGTCTTCCTTTATCTTTTCTGAAACGGCAGCTACGCCAGGCGTGTACCATATGGAAAAGTCCCCAAGCTTATTAATCGGAACCTTAGGCATGGTGTTTATCTTACCCCTGTACTTCTGTGAATATTTTATCGCCAACCTATTGAAATTGGCAGTCCTTTCCTCGTCGTTCATAATATCAGGTATTTAAAGAATGACCGCGACCCTAATTAAGGATGCCGCTAACCATTTGCCCGTAAAATATTCAAAAGTTTGAGTTTATATACGATAAATAAAATATCTCCTCATGGAGCTCAACAACATAAAGCTGGACTGGAATATCATTCTTGAACCATACATTTCATCCCTGGAAAAAGAATATAAGTCCTCAAATATAAGAGAAAAAATGCAACCAATTATAAGCAGGTTGATGGAAAACAGGATCAAATCAAGGGTCGTGATCTCAGGAGGCAAAGTGGCCTGCTACGGATTTTTTATGGAACCGGAAATGTTTTCCGACAGAATATATGGAAATATTGGATTTGTATCCACAGACGCCTGGTCAGTACAAAAACTTGATACTGTATTATCATGGATTGTAACTGAATCAGAACAACTGGGAAAGATCCCGTTTATTCAGGATATATTCAATGGGGGACCAGGGACAGAAGATTTTCTTGAATCAAGGGGATTCCGTAAACTAGAGAGAGTGAAGATGGAACTTGATCTCGACACCTTTAATCTGATTCCGAAAGATATTGCAGGAGATTTTGTCTTCTCGGGTCTTGAGGATATAGACATAACAGAATTTTCAGATGCGGAATATCTATCTTATCAGGATACCCCTGACAGCGTGATGTTCGGAACCAGGAGGGATGAAAGGTTAAAACTTACAGGCGCCCTTTTTACAGAAGATCTGTATGGAAAAATTGATTACTCATCATCATTGTTATGCAGGAAGGGAGGGGATCTGGCGGGTGCCATTGTTGTTTCGGAATCGAGAGATGAAACAGGAAAGACAGGCGGTTTTATTCTTACGATCTTCGTCAAACCAAACTATAGAAAAACGGGCATGGGTAAAACATTGCTGTTAAAGTCGTTGAATGCGATGAAGCAGAACGGCAAAAACTCAGCAGTTCTGTGGGTCACCGAATCAAACGAAGCAAAGGGCCTGTACGAAAATATTGGCTTCAGAAAGTCAGAAGCATTGAAGGAGACACTCTACCTCAAAATGTAGTATGAATTTTACTGTGATTCATAATAGCAGTTCGCTTTGTAGCCATTTAGTGACAGTCTCACCAATCATCGCATCATATTTCGATTTCAGCTGCTCAAGAGCCTCCAGTGTTATGTGATCTCCGAGAACCCATTCATTGTTAGAGAGATTCAGAATATTCAATGATTTAATCCGTTCTATTGCAGGTCCTGTCGAAATCTGTTTTGGCAGTTTTCTGCTGTTTCTTGATTTAAGGTTATATATTAATGTCCTCAAGTTTCTTGAAATAGTGAAAGGAATGTAATCCTCCGATTGTTCAAGATTCCGAAAGGTTTTTTTCAAACCCTCAAGAAGGCCCCGCTTGTCGAAATCTGAATCAGGAAAACACTGTGACGACGGAAAAAGATAAGGAGCAGAAACTGTGCCGCCATTTTGCGAGCAACCAATCAAAAACAAATTCCTGCATTCATTTGTGATCTGTAATTCACTGCACACGCCTTTGAAATCAGGGATTCGTGCAGGCTCTACAAGATCCATCATATACTCAGGCATAAAATCATCAGGTATCTCCGCTTCGTTCTTAATGGCAAAAATCGCCTCGTCAGTTCTCACCGGCATTTTATGTGTTTCAAAATTATCTCTCACAATCATGTCAAGTAATAGCCTGAATGAATCTTCAACTTCGACGCGTTTACTCAATTTAATCTGTTTCCTAAGCTGGTTAATTTTGGACACTGTGATGGTCTCCGTGTTATGGAAATCTAGATCGAAACCGGATCCAGAAGCCGTGATTCTTATACCAAATTCTTTCAACTTATCTACCAAATATTCAATATCGGAAGACCCTCCATTCATTCGCAGATTTTCCAGGGAGGATGGCCCACATTCTGGTGAAATTTCTTCATACTGTCCCTTTATTCCAGGGTCATTAAGCTTTCCTATACTGATGACATAATTAATTGAATTTTCAATTTCTGAAGTTGCCATGTAACAGTGAATACCATCTTATTATAATTCTTTTTAGAGAATAATTCGAATCCAGGTATCCCCAGGCAGTTATGATAATTATTCAGTATTTCATATTTATACTGCATACAGTGAAAAAAAGAAATTTTTCGAGTCCAACACGTGTCGATAAGATTAAATATAGTATTTCATTGTTAAATCTAAGTGGCAGGCAGTGGTTCATGATGACAGGCGATCGCTTTAATTATTACCTCAAACTGGTTATTAATGCCAATATGGACGATTATTCGCAGTTGCTCGATTTCATAGGGAACGATGAATTGCTGTCTGAGTCAGAGCAGTTTGAACTGGTTAATCTCATCAAGAGAAGTATGTCATCATTGAATTCAAGATATAATCTTCGCGTGATAAACACATCCACGGGCCTCGAGGAAAACCCGCCGATTACCATTGCCGATGATTTCGGAGAAACATCTGTTTTTGAAGGATACGAACAGAAGTATGGTATAACTTGGAGCGTGTATTCCCCCAATATCAAATATTCAGAAAGCCCTGTCAAGAAGTGGCTGTATAACCAGAGAGTGATGACCATACTTGGCGATCTCCTTGGCGAAAGCATTAATGGAAAAAGCCAGGATTACTTTCACACTCCTCCATGGATAATGGGGAAAGGAAATGCTTCGGGAATGAAATACCAGCCATTGCAGGACATAATAAACAATGCTATAGCCAACAGATTCCTGCCAAGCTGGGAATATCTTATTATAAGAGGGATCCCAAGCGAATTCGTTAATGCTATGAGAGAAGCATCGCCGGATTTCCCGCAATAAATCATTTTGGTGCCAACAGATTTAAATCTACGGAAAAATAGAGTAATTCACAATGGATTTAATATCCTCACTCCTCATCATTCTTGCTGTCACAATCCTTTTCGGGTTCGTATCAGACAGATTCAACGTATCAGACGTGCCAGGTGCACTAGTTGCAGGTTTGCTTCTTGGTCCAGTTGGGCTAGGTCTCATCACCTTTAATTCTTCGTTAGCAGCAATATCAGATATTTCAGTGTTTTTCATCATATTGTTGATTGGTGTACAGATTACAAGTGATCTATTTCTGGAAAACGCAAAGAAGGCATCAGTCTTTACTGCGACCAGCTTTCTCATCCCGGTTGCAGTTATGACACTTGTAACCATCTACTTCTTCAATCTTGATCCGACGCAGTCGATGATGGTATCTATCTCAATCGGTGTACCCTCCATATCAATTGTTTCTGTTATTGTTCTCAAAAACAAGCTGCATCTGACCGTAGATGGAAAGACACTTCTGTTTAGCGTCGTGCTGTCAGATCTTATATCAATCATCACTGTTGGATTCCTGGGCAGAACCAGTCTGGGAGGTATCTATTACATACTTTACATTCTTCTATTTTTCATTCTCATTTTCCTTATCGATAACCTGCTCAAGAGGCACTCGAAATACATCAGGAGAGTAGTCAGGTATGTGACATCTCAGGAGAAGGGTGAGGATGCAGCCATATTCCTCGTTATAATTCTTGGTCTCCTTGTTTCGGAGATTTTTCAGGTGATAGGAGTATCCTTCATTCTTGGCGCTTTCTTTGCGGGGATGCTCATAAGTAAGGAGCTTGTCGGGGAAGAATTTTATGGAATATTGATCAGGACGCTTCGGCGCTTCAATAACAGCTTCTTTGTCCCGTTGTTCTTCGCCATTGCAGCCATAGAAGCAACCAGGCCTGCATTTGGTGCGATCGGTTTGCTGTTGACTCTGGTTGCCATAAGCGCCCTGCTTGGAGGAATACTTGATTATTTTGCATCAAAGAAATTCAACACAAGAATCAAGCACAAGACCTCAGTAGGCGTGCTAGGGTTAAGGGGATCAGTTGGCGTTATCGTTGCAACGGTAGCTCTACAGAAAAATATACTTAACGATCAACTTTATTCAATTGTATTGATAGGAATAGTGATACTGTCAGTGGTAATGTCAGTCCTTGTCCAGGAAAAGATAGTGCCGGGTCCGCTTCAACAGGGGCAGTAGATCCGGACCATCAAATATTAACATTGGATTTTATATTTCTCTCCAGGAATATTTCCCAACAAAGAATATAAATACAGTTTTGAATTGACGCTTCTACAAAGTGAAGGAGATTCATATGGATAAAGAATCATACGTAAAGTTTGAAACTCCCGAGTCACTGGAAAAGAATGTTCTAGATCTCGTGGAGAATTCATTCAGAGGCGGAAAAATTAAAAAGGGCACGAACGAAGTCATAAAGTCAGTTGAACGCGGGGAAAGTAAGCTTGTTATAATTTCTGAGGACGTAACTCCTCCTGAAGTTGTCTACTATCTTCCAATGCTTTGTGATGAAAGAAAAGTCCCATATGTATATGTGAAAAAGAAGACTGATCTTGGCAGTAGAGTAGGTATATCAACCGCGGCATCTATTTCTGTTGTGGATTTTGGCAAGAGTGCCGATCTCTATAATAAAATCGTGGCAGAAATATCATCTATAAAAAAATAGGTGAATAAATGGCAGACGATGCGACACCGGCAGAAGTACTCGAGTTGATGGGAAGAACTGGAATGGCTGGAGAAGCTACGACAGTGAAGGTCAGGGTACTTTCGGGCAGGGATCAGGGAAGAATAATCACTCGCAACGTCATGGGTCCTGTAAGGATCGGCGATGTTGTTATGCTGAGGGAAACAGCCAGAGAAGCTAAAAAACTCTCGATCAGGTGATGACATTGGCCAGAAATTGCAGTTTTTGTGGTGTAGACATCGAACCCGGTACCGGTGTTCTTTACATAAGGAAGGATGGTACCCTGCTAAACTTTTGCAGCAAGAAATGCAGGGTAAATATGCTTAAACTCAAAAGGGTATCAAGAAGAACCAGATGGACAAGAGAATTCCACAACGTCAAGAACATGAAGAAGAGGGCATCAAGTTAGGTGAATTGATGTCAGAAAGAACTCTTGTCCTGATTAAGCCTGATGGCGTAAAGAGAAGACTGGTTGGAAAAATAATAAACAGGTTCGAGGAAAAGGGTCTTAAGATCGTTTCCATGAAGTTTATGCTTCTTACTAAACCACAGGCCGAAAAACATTATTCAGTTCACAAGGACAAACCTTTCTTCAGGGGTCTTGTAGATTATATAATATCTGGACCGATAGTTGCGATGATTGTAGAAGGAAACAGCGCAATCAGCGTCGTAAGGCTTATGGCAGGTTCGACGGACGGAAGCAAGGCTGCTCCTGGAACCATCCGAGGTGACTTTTCATCGAGTGTTCAGAACAATATAGTTCATGCTTCAGATTCTGTCGACTCATACAACTATGAATCCCAAATATTCTTTAATCAAGCTGAGATTATTGAATCTGAGTATGGAGATGAAAGTCTCCTATGAAGATGATCTTATGGAGCAAAAGAATAAAGGATACAGGCAACCGATTGTATGCGTTCTAGGTCACGTTGACCATGGAAAGACAACGCTCCTTGATGCCATAAGAGGTACTTCCATTGCAAAGGGCGAAGCGGGTGGCATAACACAGAGGATAGGGGCCACGGATATAGATTCAGCAAGGATAGAAAAGATAGCCAAGGACCTCCTGAAGGGCGCAAAACTCAAAATTCCCGGTTTACTATTCATAGATACGCCAGGTCATGTGGCTTTTGCAAACATGCGCTCACGTGGTGGAGCTCTTGCTGATATAGCTATTCTTGTCGTCGATATCAATGATGGCATAATGCCGCAAACGGCTGAATCAATCAACATTCTGAAGAAATTTAAGACTCCTTTTATTGTTGCAGCTAATAAGATCGATCTGATCGATCTGTATAGATCGACCAAAAACAAACTCATTCTGGAAGCTCTCAAGGAACAGAGGGAAGAGTACCTTGATGCGCTGGACAAGAAGCTTTATAATTTAGTGAGTTCCCTTTATTCATACGGTTTTTCCTCAGATCGGTACGACAGAATTTCTGATTTCTCAAAAACACTTGCCATTGTTCCTGTGAGCGCAAAATCAGGGCTCGGAATTCCAGATCTGCTGATGGTGATTTCGGGACTCGCGCAGAAATTCCTTGAAAACGACATATCTGTAAAAGGAAACGAGTCAGGGATGGGAACAGTAATAGAAGTAAAAGTAGAAAGCTCTCTGGGTACGACTCTGGATACAATTCTTTATCAGGGAAAAATCAAGAGAGGAGATACAATTGCACTTGACACGAAAGCTGGGCCTAAAACCACAAAGGTAAAGGCATTATTCGTGAACAGTGGAAGGACAATGAAAGACCTCAAGGAAAGGGAGAGAATAAATGCGGCCGCAGGTATAAGAATATTGATTTCTGATAAACATGAGGTGATTCCGGGATCTCCGCTGATGGTGATCAAGGATGATCCCACAGAGGCGTTCAAATACATTGTCGAGCAGTCAAAACCCAACATCCAGCTTTCAGAGGAGGGTGTTACTGTTCGTGCAGATGCCCTTGGATCTCTGGAGGCGATAAGTTATGAACTTGCACAAAACGATATACAAATCAGAAATGCAAGCATTGGTGACATCACCAGAAGGGATATAACAGACATCAGCACAATTAATAACCCTCTAGACAGAGTCATTGTGGGATTCAACGTGTCCATACTGCCAGAAGCTAGGAATTCCTCAATGTCCACTGATATCGCGATCATAAATGGCAACGTGATATACTCGCTTGTAGACGAATGTCTAAAGTGGAGAGAATCAAAGGCCCATGAATTAGAGGAGTCAAGGAAGGAGTCCATGCCAATTCCATCGAAGATCACCATCATGCCAGAATACATATTCAGGAGCACAAAGCCAGTAATAGTCGGAGTCAAGGTACATTCTGGAAGAATAAAGGTCGGTGACAGTCTCATAAAGGGTGATGGTCGGTATGGGGGTGTAATAAAGAGCATCCGCGAGGGTGAGATTAGCAAGAAATTTGCTGAAGCCGGTACGGAAGTTGCAGTTGCAATAGACGGCGTGACTCTTAACCGTCAGATCCTTCCGGGCGAGACACTTTACGTTGATATCAATGAGAACGTGGTCAGGAATCTCAGACAGA
>JAJYZU010000204.1 GCA_021799755.1 Thermoplasmata archaeon | reverse complement strand
CAAAACTTCATAAGTATTAAATAATATCAATGATTGGTTGGAATTACATGACCAAAGTCAAGTATTATGCCAATCTGAGGCTGATTACAGGAAAAATCGATGATGAAATAGAAGCAGACGGGAAGACTGTTGAGGATATAATTCAGATGCTGTCCTCAAAGTACGGCGACAGCTTCAACAAACTGATGTTCAGCGATGGAAGCCTCAGGGGAAATGTCATTATACTAATAAATGGACAGAACATAATCTTTAAAAATGGAGTAAAGGAAAAATTGGGGAAAGGTGATCTGCTTGATATCTTTCCCCCCGTTGCAGGCGGATAATCAGATCTTGTAATAGCTGAGTCCAAGTTTGCTGATGGTATCGCTTTTAGGATACCCGCGTTCGTCCCATCCTCTGACCTTATAGTAGTCTTTAAGGAGGTAGTCCAAAGGTATTGTCCCGCCCTTGTTCGGTCCCTTCTCCATTGCAACCTTCACAAACCTGTCAGGGAGCTTGTCGTCCTCTGGCTTAATGCCAGCCTTAAGATTGAAAATCCTTTCAAGATTCCACGTCCTCTCAGCAGCAGTCATGATCTCGTCCTTTGTGTAATCGAAACCGGTCACATCGTTAATCAATGCAAGATAGTCATCGAGATTCAGAGCGAAAGACGGAAACTGGCAGAGCCCTGAAGAATCCATCACCTCTGTGAAATCCTGCACGTACTTGACCAGTGCAGCCTTTCCTTCCTTTTCTGTCGGTTTGGACACGGGCTGTACACCCAGGATCTCATTGGATATTGTATAGGCTCTCATGTGCGATCCGCCTATATTGCTTGTCGCATACTCCAGCCCAATCCCGTAAGCCCCTCTTGGATCATAGGCTGCTACCTCCTGACCCTTTACACTCATCGAAACGCTCTCATCGCCATACTTCCTTGCAAGCCTAAGCGACCCTTCTGCCAGATCATTGCCAAAACCTTTCCTGTATGCAAGGTTGCTGGTTGCCTCCAGTACAAACGACTGGTTTCCAAATTTGGGCTTGGTTGGACCAACATTCTTGTCCGGTATCTTCCCGTTCTCATACAGTTCCATTGCCGCAGAGAGCGTATTTCCTGCGGTTATGGTATCATACCCAAGCCTGTCTGCATTATCGTTCGCAGCTATTATTGGATACAGATCATGGACGCCAACGTTTGGTCCGAGCGCCCAAGTGGATTCATACTCAGGTCCCTCAGTCTCTCTCTCATTGTATCTTGATACTCTTCCGCAGGCGATCGGGCACGCAAAACATGGAGTGTTCCGAATAAGGTATGTTGCTGCAAGATTCTCTCCGCTGACCATCTCCGCCAGAGGGTCCGCACCTGAATCAAGGTAATTTTTATTTCCGTAAATACCAGACTGATTTATTATATTCACCAGCACCTCTGTTCCGTACGCCGGAAGTCCCTGACTTGTGACCGGGTTTTCCTTAATCTTTTTGAGCATCGCACTGAGAGTGCCTTTATACCTGCCCGCGTGGCCTATGATTGGCATTTTTCCGGTTGAGGAGACAACGGCCTTAAGATTCTTTGAACCCATCACAGCTCCCACGCCGTTCCTTCCTGCTGCCCTATGCTTGTCATTCATTATTGACGCGAATTTAACAAGATTCTCTCCTGCAGGCCCTATGCACGCAACCGAAACGTTCACACCCGTTTCCCTCTTCAGTTCGTCGTCCGTTTCAAAAACATCCTTGCCCCAGAGATGGGTTGCATCCCTTATCTCTGCCTTTCCGTCATGCACATAGAGGTACACCGGATGATCGGCCTTTCCCTTGAATATGATCATGTCAAAACCCGAATGCTTCAATTTCGCTCCAAAAAATCCTCCTGAATTGCTTCTGGTAATGGTGCCCGTTAGCGGGCTCTTCGTTACTGCCATGTACCTTGCTGCTGTCGGAGCACTTGTGCCAGTCAAGGGACCTGGAGCCATAATCAGGAGATTATCCGGCGACAGCGGATCGACCTTAGGATTAACCTCATCGACAAAATATCTTGTTGCAAGTCCCTGTCCACCTATATAATCTCTTGCCCATTGCATGTTTGTGTCTTCAATCTTTACCGTCCCCTTTGAGAGGTCCACTCTCAGGAGTTTACCCGTAAAACCACCAAAGCTCATGAAACACCTATGTGATACAATCAATGTCATTATATACGGTTTTCCTCTGATTACGGTTCCATCTTTTTCATTCTGTCTAAGTGAAAGTTTATGAGGTTTCCATCTGGCAGGCGATAGGATCGAAGAAAATACTCATTTTGATCAATCCTCACAAGGTACACATGGTATTCTTGGTTTTCCCAGTGTCTGAAAAGGTACCCGTTTCTCTCCGAGAATGAGAATGATTCGTCATTCACCTCATAATATTCACCGTTCAACATTATGGTGTTGCCGAAGCGCAGCATCGATCTGCTACTGACATGTGAGATTTCGTTCATGGATTTGACGCTTTCAACAACCTGCCCGTCATTCATAAATGTCAG
>JAJYZU010000203.1 GCA_021799755.1 Thermoplasmata archaeon | reverse complement strand
ATACGCCGAATGATGCCTCTGGAGTCGGTCCGGCAAATTATCCGACCGGCGGGCAGAGCTGGGTAATGGTTGTGAATCTCTCAAACGTTTCCAGGTCGATCGGGGTATATCCGGGCGGACAGAGTGAGGATCCTGCGAGCAGCCAGTATTCTAACTATGTGATGAACTGGATAAATGGTGATTACCTTTCGCTTCTATTTGTGGCAAAAGCCTCCGACATCAGCAGCGCGTATGTGATGTCTGTAATCCATCTTAACCCAGAGGTGGGGTGAAATGTCAGCGATTAACAGGAATCAGTATGTTGCCTTCATTTCTTCCCTGGTCATTGCACTGATACTGGGCTTTCTTCTTTTGTTGACTGGAATATGGTACCTGATTGTCCTGGCGGGCTTTGCAGCTGCGCTCATTGTTCAAAAGAGAAATGTGATTATCTTCCTATCAACATTTATCGCCGGATTGCTGGTTTCCCTTATCTATGTTATATTACTGCCTGTTACATACGAGATCGCCATCATGAATGAGGTGGCAACAATTGCAGGAATATCTTCAACGATCTTATGGGCGCTCATGTTTCTTGTGAGTGCGCTTCTCAGTTCTGCCGGAGCACT
The DNA here is from genome assembly GCA_021799755.1 of Thermoplasmata archaeon. The sequence goes on along the minus strand of JAJYZU010000203.1, from coordinate 1,892 downwards.
GATAGCTGCTTCTCTGACACCATTTCTTGTTAAAGCGGAGAGTAATGCGTCTCCGTAATTGCGCAATCATCGTCTAAAAGAAAAGATCCATTCCTTTATGCCCAGTCACCTATAGAATGCCAAAAAGCATTTATAGCCAGGCTAAAGAAGCTTTAAGATTTGCACTCCTATCCATGTCAGCATGAGATTCATAGATCTGCATGAAGATATTGCTTTTTCGTCGCATAATGTTGACATCATCAACGTCGCTCAACAGTCAAATATTGTAAGTCTCAGAAGGCTTGGTGATGTGCTTGTCTTCGCATCCATCTTCCCGCATGTGTACACTTGGGATGAGCGCGTATCAGAGCAGTCTACAAACTACAAATTTCCATCCCAATCTTCGGCGCCCATGCTTCACCTTCTACTGGAACAATTCAAGTTTTACGATTACCTCAGCAGGAGCCAGGGCATACAAATTGTACGTAGAAAAGCCGATCTTCAAGCTGGATCGCTGAAATTCCTGATATCCATTGAAGGAACAGACGCGCTCACCGATCCGAATGATGCATATATTCTGAAGGACCTCGGTCTCAGATGTATGGGATTAACATGGAATTATGACACAAAGTTTGCAGCTTCCTGCATGTCAAAGAAGGACTATGGGCTAACCGGTTATGGCGAGGATCTGGTTGACCTATGCAACCGCCTCGGCATAATTATTGATGTGGCGCACGCCAGCAAGCGTACCATAATTGATGTTTGCAACAGTGCAAAGAAACCGGTTATTTGCTCTCATGGAAACGCGTCAGCTGTCATGAAGCACCTCAGGAACCTTGACGATGAGGAAATTGAAGCAATCTGCAGAACGGGCGGTGTCATCGGGTTGACAGCGATCCCACAGACACTCAGCAATGACCCCAATCTCGAGGATTTCCGCAGGCATGCTGAATATATAGGCAGCAATTTTGGCTGGGATCATGTATCGCTAGGCACAGACTTCCTGGGACTCAGTCCCGGCAATGTTCCTGTTGGGTTTGAGAGCGTAAAGAAACTCGCGGAAATGGAGAGGATTCTCGGCGATCATGCTCCGGCAGTGGCCTGGCAGAACGCCCTCAGGGTTATTAATGAAGTACTTGACGAATGACCTGCACAGAAAGGAGATCATGTTGCAGTCAATCCGGATGCAAACTGTGGCCGGAAACTACGATCCAGGAACATGTAAAGAATGGCAATTACGAATGTCCCAATGCTTACCAGCACCCAGAATAACGGTGTTATCCCCCTGAGGTAAGATAGCAGCAGCAGGCCAAGAACAGATCCGGCAAAGCTTCCAAAGCTGGTATAGAAACTGTATGCTCCAATGTAAGTTCCTCTCTTGTCCACGGGAGCAATAAGCGTTACTATTGTCTGCGTGGTTGGAGAAGTGAAATTCTCCCCCATTGTTGATATTATCATGAATATTATGATTATAATGAACGCTGGTGAAATTGCAAGAACCAGGAATGCACCGGCATAAAAAAGCACACCAACCCCCCGCCAGACCAGGGGAGACCATCTGGACGTCATGAGTTTAAGGATCCTGAACTGCAGCAGCACTACAAGGAGGCCGTTGATAGCGTAAAGGTATCCAAGATCGATGAGCGGTAACTTCGACAGCACTATCGCATATACAGAAAGAGAGACACCCTGCTGCCTGTAGAAGAACATGAACAGTATGCCAACAAGAACGAAGCTTAGAAAGAACCTGTTTCCAAGCGTCGATTTCAATCCCTTCTGGCTGTATGCCGATGCAGATTCCGCCTGCGGAGAATAGGTTTCTGGAACTGCCAGATACAGGATGAAGATCTCAACTATAGTCGCAATTGAAGCAACGAGAAAGATGTATTCGAAACCGATGGTTGCCAGAAATC
>JAJYZU010000202.1 GCA_021799755.1 Thermoplasmata archaeon | reverse complement strand
CGCAATCCTCCTCTCGAACCTGTTCCAGAGTCCATAGACTCCTGCTCCAGATATGTATGAAATTGTTAATGGAACGAATAATTCTGGATAGAGGTATGCTGTGATGGCCGAAGACGAGACGTAGACGGACGAAAGAACGGTGAGAAATTTCATGAGACCACCTTTATTTCCCATTCTCGACCTTTATATTTCTCCATCATCAGCATTGGAACATCTACTCCAGCAATGCGATATTCCTCATGTTCGTCCATTTCCTTTAGCAACGCCTTTCGCTGATTGGTACTTAAAACGTGATTCCACCAATCCCGCAATTCCTTCTCTTTCTGTGATTCCAGTCGGCGTTGTTCCAACCAATTTCGTAAATTATCTGGCAAACTACGTCTTATCTTCATTTCATCCCTCCTTGCTCATGGGGGATGAATCGTATTGGAACCGACAACCATTGTAATCTGTCTATCATCTCGACCTCTTTGAGATAAGTTGTACATACCTTGATGCTCTCCAGAGTCAGTGTGATTTGGACGTATTCTGTGTATGTAGGGTGCTTCATGTATGGAACAGATTCCATCCAAGCATCTGCATATACTGTAATATAATTTGATAAGGATAATACCCTGATTCCTTTGTAATTCCCCCATGCATCCTCAAATTCTATGAGGTTCATTTTACCACCTCGTACCCTTTAGGAAGGAGAAGATTCGAACCATTCCTTTTGATTGCCATGTCCTCTCTGGTCTTTTGTTTGTGGCAGTCCTCACATAAAGTCTGAAGATTAGATTCACCCCATTCATCCCCTCCGTTCGTTATTGCTCTTATATGGTCTACATTCAGTTCTATCTTCTCTCTTTCTATATCTCTAGGGTCAGGCAAAGGACATTCTTTCTTCCATTCCTCATTTTTATCCATGTGTGCGTACGGTAAATCTTCGTGAAAAAACTCATCAGTAGCGACCTTCCTTATAACTTCCTGATCGAGTGAAGCGATGAAATACGAATTGGCCTTGTCTAAATACTCCTCTGCCTCCTCTATAAATGCTTTTTTTACTTTTTCCATCTCAGAAGCAGGAACATTCTCCAAGAACCATTTTTTTCTCTCATGCTCTAATTTCTGTTTCTTCTTTTCTATATCTTCATTCAGCTTATTTTGATTTCTTCCACATTTCACGCAGGTAAAATTGTCCCTTTTGAGTATTTTATAACTCAGATTAGACCAGTAAACGAATTTTGAGTTATATTCGGTTCCGCACTTCTCTGAACATGTGACGCTTTTCCCTTTCCTGTTGGGGTCCCATTCTTCGTAAGGCTTCCCACATACTGCACATAACCCTAATTCAATCCTATGTTTCCATTCCTCTGGAACTAGATTCTTATAACCTTCCCTGGTTCTCTTGCTCATTTCATCCCTCCAAAATATTTCCTTAGTATCTCGCTGACTGCATCGGCACGATAGGGAGGATAGAGCTGTGTATGGTTAAGAAAATCGATGATTTCCTCCGAGATATCATGAAATGATTTCATTGCGAACCTCCGTCCCCCTGATGACATGAAGCAGCTGGACCATCAGGTACCAATTACCGTCGGGATCGAAATCGTCCACAGTCCTCTTTGCATGCTTCCTGTTGTCCCTGTGATAACCGTTGAGGATGTGATCGATTATAATCGCAGTCTTGCCGTCTTCCCTCTCTATCGCTCTCTTCATGAGGTCCCTGGGATGCTCATTTGTGTTCCTCCAGTATTCCTTTCGCCACTGGTCATCGGTCCATCTTGAGCGTGAAAGCTCGTTACTGCCCTTATTTTGCGTTCTTGGACTCCCTGGTGCATGATTTATCGTTTTTGTTCCTGGAACGCTTATTTTGGCGTTTTTAATGGTATCTTGGGGGGGTTTGGGAGAGGAGGTAGGTGTGATCGTTGCACCGTGAGGGTCTCCCAAACCATCTTCCCTCCGAGATTTATCCCCTTGTTCAGATTGATAATCAAGAAGCTTGAGCTGGGTGATCATATATGACAATACCCTCCTTGTTCGCAGGACATTTCTTCACTCAAGTCAATATCAAACTCGGTCAGGTCTTTGCTCCCCTCGCCAAACCTGATCAGCATCTTTCGCAATGGCAGAGGGTGCTTTTTATGTCTTGCGAGCGTGTATGTAGGGAACTTAGGGTCCCTCTCTTCAAGCTGCATGGCATAATTGAATTTGTCTCTCTCCGTTTCGTATAATTTCCTCCATTGTCGCAAACTCTGATATGGACAGAAATAACAACCTGATTTGGGTGGGAGAGGGTAGCCTGATTTCCTGATTAGTTCAATGCAGTCCTGTCTTGTCATCCTCATCTCGATGAGTGGGTAAGATGTTACATATTGCTTAAGATGTGGCTTGTGCATTCTCTTCCACTCATCCAATGAAATCCCTAACAGTGCATTAGCTGGCTTTACATACGCTCCCTTGGCCTGTTTCTCCTTTATGTAGTGTTTTATCGGGGTTATCTTCGAATAGTCCGTACACCATCT
>JAJYZU010000201.1 GCA_021799755.1 Thermoplasmata archaeon | reverse complement strand
CCTGCTTAATGACGGTGCCTGCCGATATAAGCGCCGGGAAACTGCTGGGTACGATGATCGTATAAGAAAGAGGAGTTCCATTTGGTGTTACTCTGATGCCGTTTGATCCATACTTGAAGCCGGAAGCGTTGAGCAGACTATTCGCCTTCGAGACGTTATAGGGATGAAGCGGGAGTGAGGAGTCAAGGAACGAATCCCCCACAGGGAAATTGGTTGCCAGGGGCGTAGTATATCCATCCCATGCCACCTTTGTAACATAAGAAACGTTTATTGCGTCCACTATGGCCTGCCTGACAGTCAGGTTTCTTATCGAAGAAGCTCCGCCGCCGGAGGGATTTACATTGAATGCAAGATAGCAGTATGTGAAAGAATCGCTAACTACAAGACTCAGGCTTGAATCCTTCTGAACCACAGGGATCTGTGATGGAAGAAGGAAAGCACCGGTTGCATCAATTGCTCCAGACTGCAGGGCCGAGAACATGGAAGATTCGCTGTTGAAGCACTGTATTATAACATGATTAACATGCGGCTCCATGTTTGGCAGGTACCAGTAAGGATTTTTTGACAACTCTATATACTGTCCCTGCACATATTTTGATACGACGAATGGGCCAGACCCAACAAAACTCGGGTTTGCACTGGCGTTATATCCAAAGTACGATGAAACGTTGACATTCTCCCAGACATTTTCTGGTAAAATGAAAACATTATCCAGCGATATGAGCGGGAAAAGGCCACCTGTAAAGTTAAAGATCACAGTCTGGGGATTTGGTGTGGAGATGTTTGTTATCATGCATACATAACTGCTCAAACCAGAAAAACTGCAGTCAGCCATTTCGTAACTATAAGCGACATCCGAAGAATTGATCGGCTGGCCATTTGAGAATTTCGCATTCGGGTTAAGATGTACTATTGCCGTGCCATTTGAAACGTTAATGTTCCAGGACGTGGCAAGTTCTGGGATGAGTGCCGATCCATTTGCGTTATAAAGTGCTAGAGTTGAATATGTATCCATCAGGATCCAGTCCGAAACACTTGCGGTATAGGTATAAGGGTTAAGCGTATCAATAGAAGTCCCAGACCAGCCTACTATGAAAGTGCTATTGTTCGAAGATGCGGTGCCTGACGCTGGTGACTGTCCATATGAACCTGGATTAACAGATAAACTATAATTATTCCATACAGCGACGAATCCAGTTGCGACAATGACCGCCGAAAATACAACAACTAAAACCTTATTGCTTTGCTCTCTTCTCGAACGCATATCTAACATATACGAATTCGACAAATAAAAAGATATCTCTGGTTTGAATACATCATCGATATGTGTTTTATACCCATGTCGAAATTAATCTTTATGGATCTCTTTGGTTTTGTGGGGGTAAATGAACCCCATACCTCTTCTCAGTATAGAGTGCGCTGAATACAAATGCTCTTAATTCCCGCTAGACTGGCCAGAGTATTGGTCAGCTTGAAAGAGAATGGGTATGCTCCCTTATCTGAAAAAATTCCATCCCTTTGCTTGCCCCCAGAATGTTGAAGAGCCCCAATACTCTTATACTTATGTAACAGTTCAGTCTGATGTGCCACACTTTTATGTGGATGCAGCATTATGAACCGAAAGACCCTCATATCATGATTACATTATATTAATAGAATGATTTTACTTGCTGCCGATACCAAGAGAGATCAGGAAATGATCGATAAATTCCAGCGTGTATATGAGAATCTAGAGAAGATTGTTGATAAACAGAACGAGAAGATAAAGGATCTCGAAAACGAGCTTAATGAATACAAAAAGAGACATCCCTCCAATATAGGCGTGAAGAACGGAAAGACCTAAGACATTGCAGTATCGGGAGATGTTCAACCTGAAAGCATGATTCCAGAACCGACGGAGAATAGAAAACCGGGAGCACAGCCAGGTCACAAAGGTCTTTTCAGGATCAGATCAAGGCCGAACAGGAAGATAAGGATCCATCTTGACCTTAATGAATGCCCGGAATGTCATTCCCACCTGAAGAAAAAGGGATCAAGGAAGAGGATTATAGAAAACATACCGATCATAAAACCTGATGTCACAGAATACAGGATGGATCGGTTGTACTGCAGCAAGTGCCACAGGATATACGAACCTAATATGCCTGATGCGCTTCCCAATGCCACATTATCACTGAGGGCAATGTTAACCGTCGCATACTTCCGCATAGGGATGCGGATGAGCATCGAGAATACAGCATCAACCATTCTCAATGTATTCGGCATTAACATATCTGAAGGCGGGACACAGAATATCCTATCACAGCTTTCGGATTCTTTAGGACATGAGTATTCCCCTCTCCTGCAGGCAATAAGGGATGCGTCCTCAAGGCACATGGACTCCACATCCTGGAGGATAGACGGCAATCCGTACAATTTATGGACATTCCTCACAAGGAGCGAGGCAATATTCCACATATCGAAGGGCAATGGTCATGAGGTTCCGCTGGAGTTGCTAAAGGATCATG
>JAJYZU010000200.1 GCA_021799755.1 Thermoplasmata archaeon | reverse complement strand
CTTGTCCAGGAAAACGACGGAAACCTGAAACCTAATTTTACAGTATCCGGTATCTCTGTACCGCTGGATTTCTCGGTAAACGAAAAGGATCTATTTTCTGAGAACAGTGACAAGCCTCTATCTGAGAGATTGCTTGATCTTGCTGTCAACTCAGGCAACATTTCGAAGAAGGACGCCATAAAGATCGCAGGCGATTTCCTGAAAACGATGAAATTCCTTGATTTTGAGACTGCGCTCATGATTGTTCTATCTGATCGCGGTATAGATGTCAGGGATTTTGCAAAAGAAATTATTTAGATTGAGCCTTAGTCATCCTTTCCGCTATGGAAATAGCGAGATCAACTTTTTCCATTTCCATGGCAAGGTCCGTTGCGATGTCGTAGATCTCTGAAATGTCGTCGATAAAATCCTTTCTTTCCTTCTTGTTCTTTATCTGCGCTGCGAGGGATTCTGCTTCTTCTATGACCTTCATTGCCTCATCAAGTGCCTTTTCTGGATCCAAACCGTCCAGGCGCTTCAGTTTTATGAGGCCGGTCCTGGAATGAAAGTATGCCTGTGGGTTACCTGAATCATTTGCAGTTTTGGAAGCTTCAATGTACAAAGCTGCGGATTCCTTTCTTCTCTTCTTGATCGTAGACAGGAGATCAGCCTTGGAGTTAAGCAGTTCCGGCAGTTCTTCTATATCCTTCGAGGACCTGGCTAGCTCAATAGCCTGATCTATTCTTTTTTCTGCCTCAGGAAGTTTACCGGCATCAGTTTCAATAAATGATGAATAAAGAAGATCACTGATCACCATTGGAGTGATACCAAGTTTTTTATGTATCTCAATTGCAAGATCTGCATATTTCAGGGAATTTTCATCGTTACTAGGGGTCATCCCATAATAAGCCTGAGATATACCGAGGAACAGGTCGGCAGCCTCCTCATTATTTTTCGACTGAAACTGTGGTTCCAGCTTTGATAATTCCCTCAGACCATCTAGATATTTTCCCTTGTCTATAAGGGAAAAGCCATTCTTCATCAAATCCTCTGCTTCTGACATTGTTCATTAAGAATATCCCGCCTCTGTATTTATTACTTTTTTCTTAATTTTTCAAGGAGGTTTTTTGCGTTTGTAGGCGATATATCCCCGGATTCAACGAGCATTGCTGAGAGCATACCAACCTCATCCGGAGTTGCTCCTGCACTAATTGCAATATTCCTGGAATGTAACTTCATGTGACCTTTTTGAATACCCTCGGAAGCAAGTGCCTTTATCGCTGAAAAATTCTGTGCAAGCCCGACTGCTGCAATGATACTTGAAAGTTCACTGGCACTCTTTACACCAAGAATCTTTCTGCATGCCATAGCCTTCTTCGATACTGATGCAGCACCTCCAACTATACCAACAGCCAGGGGCAATTCAATATTCCCAATGATGTCGCCGTTATTATCAACCGAATACCTCGTCATTGAATGGTACCCGCCCATGGATACAAACGCATGAGCACCGGCCTCAACTGCTCTCCAGTCGTTGAATGTCGCCAGCAAAACCGCGTCGATGCCATTCATAACACCCTTATTATGCGTTGCAGCCCTGAATATGTCTGCTTCTGCAAACTCATACGCTTCCATTATAGAGTTAACAACAGCCTCGCCCCCTAAGAGATCCTTGCGGAATTTTGCAGTGGCATATGCCCTCCTGTAAATCGAAAGATTACTGAGTATCCTCAAATTTACCCTTCCACCCGTTATACGTTCAATTTCAGGGGCGATGAATTCGCACATTGTATTAACAATATTTGCACCCATTGCATCCTGAACATTTACGAGAAGGTGAACAATGAGCATTTTCTTTCTTGTGTGGAGGATCCTTGTTTCTATATCAATCGCACCTGAATTTTTTTCCCTTAATGTTTTGCTCTTCTCATTTGCCAGTGCAATCAATTTGTGCTTCTGTGAAAGTATTCTGATTGAAGATTCTTCTGGTGAAGGAAGATCCATGACCTGTATCTGCCCAATCATTACAGGATCCGTGGAGTACGCAGTGAATCCACCCGATGGACGTGCAATCTTGGCAGCCTTGGAACAGGCGGCAACGACTGAAGCTTCCTCTATTGCCATTGGAATGAAGTAATCCTTCCCGTTGATCAGGAAATTTGTGGCTATTCCAAGCGGAACCTCAATATTACCGATAACATTTTCTATTAATTTATCGGCTACATCGATGGATAACGCACCATGTTTGTATAATGCGTCCACGTCTTCAGATGAAAGGTTGAGTATTTCAGTAATTAGTTTTAAGCGTTCTTCCGGCATTAATTTGTGAAAGCCGCTGATTGCAGCATCTTTAGCCATGCATCTTTATTTTTGCGCTGTATTTAAGACATTTCCAATTTTTGAGTTCGCAATCAAAAATGAAAAGGTTTAAGATTCAGGCTAAATTCGCTGTCTAATGCCAGTCTATCAGGTTGGGGAACATGAGATACTAAAAGAGGAAGCTTCATACGGCTATGCAGAGAACGAATATTATGA
>JAJYZU010000199.1 GCA_021799755.1 Thermoplasmata archaeon | reverse complement strand
AATCCCTACTGGGAAGGGCTGGAGAGTAAGCCGGCGAATCTCACGGACTGGACGGGTAAGCCATATGTGGAAGGCAGTAATGCAGCACATCCGAACAGCAGATTTACAACGCCAATCCTGCAGTATCCACATCTGTCCCCAGACTTTGAAAATCAGCGAGGAGTCCCTGTTACAGCGTTCCTTTATGGTGGAAGAAGGAAAGATCTGATTCCTCTCGTTTACCAGGCACTCTCCTGGGAAGACGGAGTACTTATAGGCGCAATGCAAAGAGTTGAAACGACAGCTGCAGCGGTTGGCAAGGTGGGGGTGCTGCGAAACGATCCCATGGCAATAAGACCTTTCCTTGCGTACAATATGGCGGATTACTTTAAGCACCATCTCGAAATGAAGAAAAAACTCAGAAATCCTCCGGCAATTTTTAACGTGAACTGGTTCAGAAAGGATGAGAAAGGTGAATTCATGTGGCCCGGTTATTCAAACAACATGTATGTTTTGAACTGGGTCATAGCCCGATCAACAGGGCAGGAAAAACATGCAATAAAGACCCCGATCGGATACGTCCCGGATCCTGATACGTTTGAATGCAATGGAATCGTGACAAAGGAGACGATGAAAAAACTGACGTTTGTCGATACGCATGGATTCCTGTCTGAGCTCAACGAGATCGAACCATTTTTCAGGAGCTTTGGCGATAGATTTCCAGCTGAACTCTGGGATCGTTTCTATAAATTGAGGGAAAGACTGGAATCATATTAATATCATCGAACTCCTTCCGACTCGCTTTTGAGAATTGGTCATCAAAGACAAAATCACAGGGGTTTAGTTTGAATACTTGAATGTTCAGAATGACGTTTGGATCTCAATGCATTCGCAAATCTTCATGGAAATGCCGGAGATCAAAATCCTTCCTGCCTATTCTCAGAAGATGGGTAACCTTGACCCCCACCACCTTCCTAGCGGTCTGGTGCCGTTGGCTGTTAGCGTTCTCCTCGTATTGTTTTGGCGGACGAGGCGGTGGATCAAGTGGATTGCACTAGTATATACCCTGCTGACTTCAGGATATGGGAAAGGAAGATTTCTGTCGATGGGATGATGCGAAAACTCTATACATAGTAAGATCCCTTTAACCATTCAAGATACGCTCATCATCTGAAATGACTGCTGGAAACAACCCCCCGGTGAAATATTAGAAAGGCCTGGTCGTGATAAGGGAGGATAATCTTGATAGCGTTTTATTCTCTATCGGCAATATTAGAACCGACTGCATGAAATGAAAAAATAACTTCGGAATATGAGGAAATAAAGCAGCTCGGGGGCCAGGTCGTTAAAATAGTTAATCAGCACGGCAGATATGAAAGTAACGTTTATATAATAATAACTTTTACTTTACTATGGATACCAGATTTAAGATACTATATTCGGTGCTGCTTGTGCTATCCCTGTTTGCTTCTGGAACAGGAATGGCCAATGCCACTTCCACTGCTGGGAGTTCCCACCTGGGAGCTATTCCGGTCATTTCTCCGCTAGTATCATATTCCGGCGGATACCAGACTACCATAGTTATACATAACAACGGATCGTCCGCGACACCAACTCCATTCGACGAGATGATTGTTGTAAACAGCTCAATGTTTTCTGTGTATGAGAATAGAAACCTGTCGAATATATGGTTCAGCTACACCAGCGGCGCGAGGATCCCGTCCTGGCTGCAATCCGGAAATTCCAGTACCGACAGTAACACCACATACTGGCTGAGACTGAATTCTACAATAGCTGTGGGTGGGTCTCTGGATATCCACATGAATTTTCTTCCAGTTGGAAGCAACGCCTTCAATAACTTCTCCACGGGTGAGGCACCGGAATTTACAAGCTTGTATGGCATGTATGATGACGGGTCGCATGTGTTCAACTTCTACGACAATTTCTCTGGCACCGCAGTAAAGAACTCCATATGGAATACTGCACAGGCAACAGCTGGTACATTCGTTATTAACAACGGCATAACATTTGTCAACAATGGAAATGACCTGTTCTCCCAAACGGCATTTCCCTACCCCGGCGAAGTTGAGGCGTATGGTATAATGAACACCCCCACTTCTAATGATTCTACAACATTCTTCCTCGGGGGGGCTGGATTCGGGAATGGAGGAATCAACAATGACCGTCCAGTAATGACTGCGGGATGGGCTGAAAACGACTCCAACATGCTTGGCCTTAGCCTCTGGAATGGAAATGGTCTGGCTTATACATATAATGTTTCCAAGTCCATCAGCCCTTATGTATATCATATCTTTGGGACAGGATATTTGAACGGCAGCGCTACTTCCATATCCATTGATAATGTACTGCAGAATGTTTCCCATGAACCGCTTAACATGAATGGAAAGTTGAATGTTGTTCTCGGTTTTCAGTTTGACAATTTTCCAGAAGTCAACCATTTCTACTGGATATTTGAGAGGAATACCACCACACTTGGCTACAACCTTCCATACAGTATGCATGGGACTTTTCCAGTGACGTTTGTTTCCACGGGGCTCCCTTCTG
>JAJYZU010000198.1 GCA_021799755.1 Thermoplasmata archaeon | reverse complement strand
ACATTTCATTCCTTGTTCCTTTATTCCTGAAATACTCCGGCTATTCAGACGTTGCAGTTGGCATATATGCACTTGTTGCGACAATTGCCAGTTCTGCTCTCGTCCTGTTTTCAGGTTTCCTTGGTGACCTTTACAGCAAAAAGAAGACACTTATCATTGTATCTATATTACCTGCTTTCTCATTCCTGATTTTTCTTGTATCAAGGAATTTTTATGTACTGTTTGCCTCTGCGGTTTTCGGTCTCTCATTCAGCGCCATAGGCGGTGGAGCAGGCGGGGGACCAGTTGCTCCTGTTATGAATGCACTGGTCGCTGACAAGGTAAAAGCTGAAACCAGGACCAGAACATATTCCAACCTGATGATAATATCCATAATTTCTGCAACCTTGGGAGGACTGTTCTCCTCCGAAATAGAAAGCTCATATCCTGACTCATTCTACCCAATCCTCTTCTTTATTGCTCTTGTGCTTACCCTCCTTTCAATAGTTTTCACTTTACTGATTGAGGATACAACCATAAAGAAGAGAGAAAAACGGGATTTCATGCCTTCAAAATCCAGCCGGAACATAGGAATGATAGGTTTCTCCGGTCTTATGGGAAGCCTCGGTCTCGGTGTTGTAACGCCTTTAATGTCAATTTATTTTGAAACTATTAAGTTCACCGTACCGGAAATATCCTTAATATTCACGTTATCGTACATGGCTGCAATAGTTGCCGTTTTCTTTGCTTCAACATTCGAACGACTTATCGGGCAGGTCAATTCTATTGTCGTTTTCCGTGCAGGCGGCTCAGCTCTTCTCATACTGATCCCGTTCGTTGCTCCCCTACTCGCCGCATCCGTATACATAATTCGTACTGGACTATACCAGATGGCCCTTCCCATAAGGCAGAATTTCCAGATGACCATTCTTGATCCATCGGAAAGGGCCAGAGGTAACAGTATAACTGGAATTGCAAGGCGTATTCCTTATGGTATCTCCACAACATTCGGAAGTTACCTTCTTGCAATGAGCGCCTATGTTGCAATGTTCTCCTTTGCGGGGGTTGTCTCTCTATTTGATCCAATTCTTTATTATTTTTTCTTCAGGAACCTGAGAAAAGAGAAGAAAATCGATGACATTTCCATACCGGATAATCTGATTGGACCTGAAAAGGAAAGGTAAATCATTAATTAGTCGCTGCATATAATACACAATGTGCAGGATGCTTGCAATGACAGGAGACTTTTCGTCGGTTTTTCCTGGCATTATGAAGGCGTTTTCTGAAGTGACCAGGAAGGACCCTCTTGCCGATAAAGATAAGGATCGATCAGAAACTCACTCAGATGGTTGGGGGTTCGTATTTTCTGGGAATAGTAATATCAGGTACGAGAAACACTATCTCCCCTTTTATAACGATAAGATACCTGAGTTCGGATCTGGAAGCATCCTAATACATGCGAGACAGGCTGCTCCTGGTGAGCCCATGGGTGTTAGCAGAAATCATCCATTTTACGCTACAGATGGTAAATATGACATTTTTTTGTGCCACAACGGCTGGTTTGACAAAGACGCAATTTCAAGAGATATATCACTCAAGGATCCAGAAAATTACGTCGATTCCGAGGTTTTTCTCAAATATGCAATGAAATTTCATGGAACAGACATGGAGAAGATATCTGCTTCGCTTGAGACCGCTTTCAGGGAAAACATGGTAAAAAGTTCGGCCAACATCCTTGCACTGTCAATCAACCGGATGACCAGGAGCAGGAAAATTCTGTATTATACAGATGTCAGCATGGCAAGGGAATACGACGAATACTATAAGCTGTATATCGCCGAAGGTTCTCAGTGGAAGGGTATTTTTTCGTCAAGCATAATCCGATCCATGCATTTCCCGGAGGACTGCAAAATAACTGAAGTACCAAGGGCGAAGCTCCTGTCAATCAATGCAGAATAAGGGTCATCTAAAGTGCATAGATCATTGTGATCAAGAAAACCAGCACGACCACTATTGAACCGTAAATTGCATAGTCCTTTGTGGTGTATCCGCCCGGTGACTTGACCAGCAGGTTTGACTGGTTGCCGAACGGTGTTATGAAGGTACATGATGCAGCCATTGCCACAACGGTCAATGCCTTTAGAGGATCCGGGAAGGAAAGTGCAATTTCACCCATGATAACGGCAGATGCCACGTTACCGACGACGTTTGCGAAAAGAAGCGCAAGCAGGAAAAGTATAACAACCGATCCAGCTGTTATTGTTGATATGTAAGTCGAAAGACCGGACGAAACTATTACGGATCCAAATACAAGATATGTTCCCACGAAGACAAGAATGGGCCATTCTATGCTGTGATAAATCTCCTTGAAGTTGAGTGACCTGGTGGCAAGTATTATCACTATCGCAAGCAGATAGGCATATGCCAGATTCACGCCGGCGCTTGAGAGGGCCACTGCGAATGCAAGTGCTATTATTGCCACGATCCCCCTCTTCCAGTTGAGTATCTTTATCTCTCTCTTGTGCAACGGTGCAAGTGATTCCTGAGTTATGAATTCCGCTATGTC
>JAJYZU010000197.1 GCA_021799755.1 Thermoplasmata archaeon | reverse complement strand
TCCCCCTGAATTTCCTTGCCGATACGAGTTCATTCCAGTATTTTGCTGTCTCTGACAGCCTTTCATCGGATCGGTAGTCGGACACCCTGTTTACCGTTGAAACCCCATGGAGAAAAACAAACCATGATGATGTCCTTTTTGTGATTGTTATGTTTCCAAAAACTCCCCTTTCACTGGTATCCAGATCATAACTGGTGGAAAGAGCCACTTTTCTGTCTCCCCTCGATAAAACATATCCGTCTCCAGATTTGACAACGGTCAGGTTTCCAGATCTGAAGTCAAATGAGGGAAACAATTCCACCCTTATCACCGTGTCGTCATCAAATGATACTACGCGCCTGTGAATCTCCGGGAAGTTGACCATGGTGTATTCGCTGGCCGGAATGAGATCCGTAATTTCCAGTACCTTCGCTTTTTTCCTGAAGAATTCCGTTACAAGAATATTGGTGTTTTTAAAGTAACCCTGTCTTACCGTTATGTCGTCAGTTTCAGCAGGCTTGATTGAGAAGTATCCTCCTTTTTGGGAGTCAAGTATCGAATCGAAGACTGGATTGTCCTTGAAACTGGGGAAGCAAGCCCAGTCTATCTTTCCATCCATACCCACCAGTGCTGCAGTCCGGTTGCTTCCAATCATTCCATGGTTTGCAATTTTCGTATACCCGTTAACGCTGATATTATGGAATGGGACCCCCCTTCTTGTCATTGGTTCTGATCTTGGCATTTTATAAATTCTTATTTGTGATAGGAATTAAGATATCATGGAATCTGGCACCTTACCCCTGAAAGATTTCGGGATCAATTCCACCGTCACCATTGGGGACAATGTGACGCACGGATTCATTGAAAACCGCCTGAAAACTGGTGGGTATTACATTGTAAGTGAAAAAGTGTCTTCACTTTACCCCGGACTCCTTGCATACATCCGTGAAGACAAAAATGGTCATGTTAAGATCATTCCCGATGGAGAAAAATCAAAATCTCTTGAGATGTATTCTCTTGTCATCCAGGATATGATTGACAGAAATGTGGACAGAGATTCCTTCATTTCCTACATGGGCGGAGGGACTATCGGTGATATGGCAGGTTTTGTTGCCTCAACTTACAAGAGGGGGATCACTCTCGAGGCTTTTCCAACAACATTGCTTGGAATGGTTGACAGTGCTATTGGCGGTAAGAATGCGCTGAATCATGGCCACGTAAAGAATGTCATTGGAACCTTCTATGACCCCAGGGACATTGTCTGTGATCTCTCATTTCTGAAAACACTGAGCAGAAGCGATTTTCTTGATGGGATTGCAGAGATCATAAAATATGGCCTCATAAGTGATCCGGAAATCCTGTCCTTCACTTCAAAACCTGAAGTGATTGAAGCCCGCGATCCTGTACTGCTGGAAGGGATCATCAGGAAGTCCATATTGATAAAGTCAAGTTTTGTCTCAGGGGATTCTCATGACACCATGGGAAAGAGAGCAATCCTGAATCTGGGCCACACCCTTGCACACGCGCTTGAAGCAGCGTCGGAGAATAAACTGTCCCATGGAGTTTCCGTCGCAGAAGGGATGATGTTTGAGGCGTATATATCGATGAGGAGGGGAGTGTGCACAGAAGATACCTACCGGGATGTGGTCAGGATCATGAAGTCTTCCGGGATTAATCTCCCTGATATCTCCGCATTTGATCCCCTTGATCTGGTTCGCTTTATGGAGAACGACAAGAAGAAGATCTCTGATTCTGTCAATCTCCCTCTGATCAGGACGCCTGGCGATATTGTAACGTCGAGTGTTCCTATTGCTGAAATAACAGAATTGCTTTCCGAATTTGCAGGATCTGATAAGAATGACCGCTAGACTCACTGGTCTCATCGGCACTCCGGTGGAGCAGTCTTGGGGAAAGTATCTGTTCAACAGGATTTACAGAGAAACAGGCATAGATTCCTTCTATATTCCAATGGACATTCCGCCGGATCTTCTGGGAGATTTTTTGAAATACGCATCGCCAGAATTCACAGGTTACAATGTAACATCACCCCTCAAGGAAAGAATCCTGAAATATATGGATCAGCTGGACAGGATTGCCAGAGAGACCGGATCGGTGAATCTGGTGCGGAATTATGACGGAAGAACCACCGGCTACAACACTGACTATGCTGGGTTTTCATATCTGGTCAACAGGAATGGCATAGAATTTGAGGGAAAAAGTGTGTGTATAGCAGGAACCGGAGGAGTTTTCAGGACAGTATTCAGATATATTTCTTGCGAGTTTTCCAACGTCACATTCACTGTACTGTCAAGCAATGCAAAGGAGGCTTCCCGGAAATTAAGACATTTGGGGGGTTACGACGATATGGTGATAGTTGAAAGGGATGATCTTGCTGATGCATCATTTGACGTCCTTATAAACTGCACACCGCTGGGAATGAAAAATTATGAAGTTGCCTTGCCATTTCCTGAAACATTGATGGACAGGAGCACCGCCGGAATAGACCTTGTGTACAATCCCACAGAAACACCATTTCTGAAATATATGAAGGCGAATGGGAAAACTGTTGTGAATGGCG
>JAJYZU010000196.1 GCA_021799755.1 Thermoplasmata archaeon | reverse complement strand
AGGGATCTTGTAAGGGAGGGTGCCGAAGTAATATGCGCACTGAGCAATTCTGCCCAGAAGCTTGTAAGCCCAGAAATTTTCAGGTGGGCTACTGGAAATCAACCAGTAACGGAGATTTCAGGGAACATTGAACATATATCCCTCTTCAGAGATAAGAAAAACACTGTTCTTCTGATTGCACCGGCCACATACAATGTTATAGGGAAAATAGCTGCCGGTATTTCTGACAGCATACCATCTCTATTCTTTTCATACGCATTCGGCCATGGATGCAGCGTAATAATTGCACCCGCAATGCATGAGGATATGCTCAGAAATCCTATCGCAGTTGATAATATAAGGAAACTTCAGTCCCTAGGTGTCAAATTTGTGCAACCCAGAATTGAGGACGAAAAGGCAAAGATCCAGGAGAATAATTTAATGATCGATGAAATATACAGATCCTTCTATGGTAAATTGCTCGAAGGAAAGAGATTTCTTATCATATCCGGTAGAAGCGAGGAATCAATAGATCCAGTGAGGGTCCTGACAAACAGGTCAACTGGATTGACAGGGTACTGGTTTGCAAGAAATCTTTACAGAATGGGTGCAGCCAGTACTACACTCATAGGCAATTCTGAATATGATCTACCTGCTTATGTGAATCATATCCGCGCTGAATCCTCATATTCATACTATACTGAAACAAGGAACGAACTCCGGACTGAAAGCTATGATGCCATCATTGTACCTGCGGCAATATCAGATTTCCAGGTTAAGGAATCAAAGACAAAACTGCCCGGAAACAGAGAGCACTCATTGGATCTCATGCCGAGGGGAAAACTTATGGATGAGGTCAGGAAGAATTTCACTGGAAAAATAATATCTTATAAGCTTTCAGAGGAATTTAAGGGATTGAATAAAATGAACGAAAATGAATATGTTGTTTACAACAAGATCAGGCCAGACGGCGGTAATTTCGGTCACACATCCGTGAATTACACTGTATATCACGAAAACGAGAAACAGGAAATTTCTGGACTTAATAAAGAAGATGTAACCTGGAAGCTGCTTATTCATGTAATGGAAGTTGGAAGTGCCGATGTCCTCAGATAAAAAGATACGGATAACCGGTATTGAGGCACCTTTGTGCAGTCACGATGAGGCTCTGACTGCAATTGGGGGTAACTTTGTAAAGATCATGGAGGAAAAAAGACCCGACTTCCTTATTCTGCCTGAAAAATGGATCATGGAGAAATATAAGGAAGGCAGCACTGATCTTTCCAAGATACTGGGATCTTTCCAGAACATGTCAAAAGAATTTGGCACAACAATTATTCCTGGAAGCTTCAGTGTTTTCCGCAACGGTTCTCTATATAACACATCACCCGTGATTTCCGACGGAAGGATCTTGGGGTGGTCTGATAAAATTTCTCTATACCGAATAGAGAAAAATGAATACTCGCCAGGCAGGGAGATCAGTGTATTTGAAGCTGACGGGATCAAGTTTGGGGTTGCGGTATGCTATGATCTTGATTTTCCATATTATACGAAAATTGCAATTAGGAAGGGAGCAAGAATTCTATTCAATCCTTCCCTCATCATTAAACAGTTTCATGAAATGTGGCATATTTATGTCAGAGGAAGATCCCTGGAAAACAGGTTACCTGTAATATCAGTGAATTCTTCAAGCGAGCCTCTCGGTGGAAACTCTTTGGGAACCAGTTTAGTTCAGCTTGAACGTGGTGTCATCTTAGAGAGTCATATTGCGAAACAGTCGGTACTGTCGTATGAACTTGATATGTCAGGAATAGATAATATGATAGAGAGCCGGATGAATGAAGACCCAGGAAAATATTCATTCTGACAGGAATGAATTAATGTAATCGGCTATCTCCCTGAAATATATTGTCTGTGGCGTGTGACCTGCACCGGGAATTATTTTCAGTCTGCTGTCAGGCAATTTGTCCTGCAACCTGATTGCATATTGCAAAGGTATAATCCCATCCTTCTCGCCCCATATTATCAAAACAGGGATGTCGATACCGGAAATATCGTCATACCCGATCTTTTCTTCTGGCCTTGTGTTATTTGTCACAAATTTTAACATCAAATCCCTATCATTTGGTGAGTTGAGCTGCATGATCTTATCCACAAATGACTTGATACCTTCCTCGCCGGCTTCTCCCACTGTTGGATTGGTACCGGCAGAATCAATCAGAACGAGTTTTTCAGGTTTTGCGCTTGCTGATAGGAAATATCTCATTGATACCCATCCGCCATAAGAGTGACCGACGAGTGTGAACCTTGTAATATGAAGTTTAGATATAACATCACTGAGAATGATGCACTGGTCCTCAATTGTAAACCTGTCGGGTGGCTTTGCAGATCTGCCGTGGCCTAGCAGATCTAGCATGTAGATACCATATTTACTATCCAGGAGTGGGGCTACCTTCAGCCATGTGTTGCCGTTTGAACCGAGACCGTGCAGGAATATGAGCGCATTATCACCGTGCCTTGTAAGCATTGAAATATTGCCAAGCGAAGTCTTTACGTAAGATCTCTCCATTTTAGTCCA
>JAJYZU010000195.1 GCA_021799755.1 Thermoplasmata archaeon | reverse complement strand
CCCTATGGAAAGGTTGAATACGCAAGGAGGGGCGAGGCTGATGATTCGGTCCTGGCCGGCATACAGAACTTTGATGACGATATATGGAGAATGCTTGCATTTTCTTCCCTTATAAAAACAAGAAACGTGAAACTGTTCTCTTCACAGAACTATTACCTTGCCACGTGCAAGGGAAATCCACCCCCAAGGGAATTTTACGAAGATGTCCTTAAGGAGGAGGGGATTGTCTACAACATTGCAGATGATGCCATTAACGTGGGCACATCAGGAGATCATCTCGAAATCAGACATCTTGAGGGCATTCCGATCAACATTTTCGAGGATTCCCAGTACAATACAGTTTACAAGATAGTCAAACATGTACTGGCCAAGGATGTGATTCACGATTTTTCAATAAAATACGTTTATCTGCAGGAATATGCCCCCAGAATACCTGATGAAATTCTTTACAGATATTTCGACGGAAAGATTGATGATAAAACTTTTCTCCGGCATCTGAAGAACTACAGGATGGAGGAGGCAACCAGGCATGGAATATTTCTCGTAGGCGGCAAACCTTACAAGGATGAGGATGAGCTTCTTGATCTGTTTCCCGACCTGAAGGGACTTTCCAGTGTGAGAAACGGTCTAAAATCGCTTTCAAAAGGGGTGATCATGGAAGACCCCAGCGAGAGAAAGATTCTGGAACTGTTGTGGAACAGCCACTCGGCTGAAATTCTACAGGAGATGTTTCCCGGAAGCGATCCTGGTGATTTCAAGTCCCTGAAGGGAAATCCCATGGAACAGATACAGATTATGAGAAACAGACTGAAGAGCCTTGAGGTTGACGAGAGGGTTGTGATCAAGCCCTGGTCGGACAATTCGAGGTACCTCATAGATATCGTGATGGCGTTTCACAAACGCGGGGCCGATTATGCCAAGAAATTTGGGGAAAACGAGGCGATCACCCCAATCAAGAAGTCAATATTCTGCGCACTTCTCATAGCAACTGAAGGAAGTATAGGGAACAGGGAGTGGATGTTCACCAAGGATGAAAGATCCACCGGCTTCCAGATAGCCCCACTGCTGTCTGATCTTCTGAAAACGCCGGAAAAATATGCTGACATTGCGGATAAACTCAGGGCATATATACCGTAGGATGGGACAAAATGACTCGACACTATATCTCCAGAAAAGACGCCAGATCGGTGATGGAAAAACTAAGCGCCATAGACGTATCCCTTGCAGACTCCTCAGATGTTGAGGTTGACGACCGCAAGGATATCAAGCTTTACTATAAGGCAAAAAAGGCAATTGGTTTTGAGGATTCGAATGGAACCTTCGTGCCCTCTCTCTTCATTCTGAATTCGACAAGACCGGGTAGGGGATTCATCACCGTTGATGACGGAGCTGTTTCCCATCTTATGAATGGCGCAGCCCTTTTTGCACAGGGGATCATTGACATGGACATGCAGATAAGGGAGGGTCAGATGGTATTCATAAGGAACAGTAAGGGGATCTTCTTCGCGGTTGGCACTGCAGTGAGAAGCGCGCCCGACATCATGGCCAACAAGAGAGGAGAGGCCGCAAAACTCATCCACTATGCCCAGGACCAGATCTACAATATCTACACAGCGTAAAATATTCCTGTCGCGTATTTCGTGATACCGGGAAATGCCTTGCGTTTGCATCCCCTGATGAGGAGTTTCTGGAAACACTATTATATATCGCTAATATTTTGTAAAAATGGATCATATTGTTTCGTCCATATATGATTATTCCAGAAGGGTTGTGAAGTCCGGGATCAGCGAAGATGTCAGGGATGCCATAAAGAAAAGGATCGCCGATTCCATTATAGTTTCCTACGGTGCCAGGGATGCCGTTCCCGTGACACTTGCCAGAAAGGCACTTCTCCCTTCCGCCGGAAAGCTCAATTCTGGAATTTACTTCAGCAGGGAAAAGGCCCCTGTATCAACATCTACCTTTATCAACGGAACAATGACAAGATATTTGGACTACAATGACACCTATCTGTCAAAGGAGGCACTGCATCCATCAGACAATATTCCGCCCATTCTTGCTGTTGCCCATGCCCTTGACATTGAAGGTGAAAGGATTCTGAGATCCATTGATGTCGCATACGAGGTTGTGGGAGCACTTTCGGATGCCGTATCCATAAGGGATCTGGGATGGGATCATGTGACCTACATAAGCATATCCTCCTCGGCCGGACTTGCAACATTGACCGATCTTGACGATGACAGATTCCAGAATACCATAAATCTGGGACTGAACAATAATATAAGCATGAGGCAGACCAGAGCCGGCGAACTGAGCATGTGGAAGGGTGCAACAGCTGCCAATGCCTCAAGGAACAGTGTCTTTGCACTGCTTCTTGCCATGGAGGGATTCACCGGACCTTCGCCCATATTTGAGGGCGAGATGGGATTCTTCAAGCAGGTCTCCGGAAGGTTCGATCTGAAGCTGGGATCGGAAAGGATACTCAGAACAATGATAAAGAACTATCCGGTTGAGTATCACGCAATGAGCGCGGCTCAGGCTTCCTGCGATCTGCGGAACA
>JAJYZU010000194.1 GCA_021799755.1 Thermoplasmata archaeon | reverse complement strand
ATATGCGCATTGTAGTTGTCTTTCCGGCGCCATTACGGCCAAGCATTCCGAATATCTCGCCCTCCTTTACTGAAAAAGTTATGCCGTCAACAGCATATTTCCTTCCGTCATATGTGTATCTCAGGTCCCGGACGTCTATTGCATTCATAAACCGCGGTTATTCCTCTAACCGCAATGCTATTTTTAGTGATATAGGTTATGCATTCCTATCCGCGAGTTGTAATGCATTGATTACCCATGTAATATAACAGAAGCATGTTACCAGTTGATAAACCATTTTCTGATATGAAAATACAAAAAACTTAGATATCACTGCAGTTAAATTCCGTTTTGTTCTATTTTATTATAATACAACAATCAGATTTAAAAAACTGCAAACGGGGCAACGGGTGAACCAGCCCCGCCCTTCAGCTTTAAAGGAGCCATCACGAATAGAAATTCATCAATTCCAGATAATGCAAGTTCGTCAAGTTTCATGTTTTCTACAAGCTGTATTCCATGATCTGTTATCAGGACCTGATGACATGGAAACAGTTCTTTTGTACCTGGTTTGACAACATCGAAGCTTGCTGTGTCCGCCCCTGTTATTCCGACCTTTTTACGGGCAATCCATTGGGCAGCTATTTTGCCGGGTCCAGGTTGAAGGTCCAGGTATCTGGCGTTTTCCTTCATCCAGAGTTTACTGTACCCCGTATATATCAGGAGAGCATCGCCTGGTTCAATCTTCATCCTTTTATTTTTGAGTATGCCTTCAAAATCAGCGGGTTTAAGTTCCTGGCTTGGTTCCAGTATGTCAACCCCAAAATATTCAGGGAAATTGAATAACACGCCCCTTGTGAAT
Source organism: Thermoplasmata archaeon (assembly GCA_021799755.1). The sequence continues at coordinate 1,759 of JAJYZU010000194.1, read as the reverse complement.
ATCGGTGGCATGTTCTCTATTCCTAGTTCTGTTGTACCTGATGATGCCTCGATGTCATAAACGTTTGAACCGCCGTATAGTATCTTATCACGCGACGCATGATTAAGGCCGTCCACATGAGTTCCCGTGTGATCCGATAGCTCATACCTGCATATCATGGAACCAAGTTTATTGTTAAAGGAACTGAACGATCTCAGAGTGTAATCTGGTGATCTGTAAGTATACTGGAAATATGGGCCATGAAAGTCCATCGTGGGCATTCCGTTCTCATATATCTGGGAGAGGGAAATTATCCTCCCAGTCTGCACTTTTCCGGCAGCTTTTATTACTTTTGATTTTGTAATATCAGTGCTTGCGCCATAATTTTTCTTACCATTATTCAACCAGTATCACCTTTATGCCGGCCGGTTGGAGGAAACATTATCTGTTCACTCCATCTGCGAAGCCGGGACCTCAGCGTACTTTACCTCCTTCACCCTTTCCCTCTGAATATACATCAGTATTAACACAAGAACCGTGTATATCAGCAGCGCTATCGGTGCGAGTTCTATGGGGTATGTTATGCCATAAACTGCATACGCTATCGCTGTAATGATTATTATCGATGCAACTGTGGGAAAGACGCCCCTGGTTATGGAATTCCAACCTGACCAGCCCTCTCCCTTGATCAGAGACAACGAACTGTTGACAAGGGTATGAATTATAAGGGTCGAAAGTGACCAGATTATCTCCAGTATGATCCAGGCAAAGAATATACCAGTCTCGAAACCGTATTCATACCAGAAGATGGAGCCCATAAGTATGATAACAGCTGTCACGACACCCACCAGGAACGTGGTTGCAGCGGCTGGCGTGCCGTGCTTTTTATGCACTCTTGACAGGAAGGAGGGAAGCAGTCCCTGTCTGCTCATTGAAAAGAACATTCTCGAACCAGCTGTAATCATTGAAACGAGTGGCGTGAATATAACAGCATCGTAAAGGCCAATGACAATTCCTTCAGCAGGGACAGATATGTACTGACCGGCAAGAACTGCGCCCGGGAATCCAGACTGGGAAAAGAGATCCATTTTTGATATGCCCCAGGCAATTTCCATTGCGTAGGTTGCGAAAAGATAGGTTATTCCCATAACGATAATGATCAATAATACTGCACGCCCGATTGACTTATGCGGTGCCTTGACCTCTTCACCGAGAGGAACGATGCTTCCATATCCTGCATAGGCACCATAACTTCCAGTAATGAATCCAAGAAATACACCATGCCATCCGTCAAGTGCGTTAGCTGCATTGAACGGGGCAAGTGTCTTTGGCCCGGGTGAAACCAGGAAAACCGCGGAAAATGCGAAAACTACCAGGAACTGGACTATTCCGACCACCATAAGAGTTGAAACTGATAACCTCAGTCCACGATACACTATGTAAAACGCAACGAGCAGTGCAACTGCAATAAACAAGATACCAACCATATTGCTTATATTGGTCCCGAATACAGCATTTATAGAGCTGCTGAAAGTCCAGAAATATATCAGGCAGATGAAGGCCGGTCCTGAAATCTGGTATAATAGAAATAAATAACCCGTATAGGTCGCAAAATGCTTCCCGATCCCCTTGTTGACATATGCAGCATAGCCTCCTGCATGTGCAACATGTTTCGAAATCTGGTAGATACTGTTTCCAGAGAGGAGCGACGCGAGGAGACCAATAATAAATGCAAGAGGCGTAGCACCAAGGGCATAAGCCGCTGCACCCGTCACCGATC
>JAJYZU010000020.1 GCA_021799755.1 Thermoplasmata archaeon | reverse complement strand
CCTACCTATCCTTACTCTCCGGAAGCAATGATTGATCGGGAATGAAAATAGATACCATGATCATCCTGAATCGGTCATGTATTCTCAATATGCCTCAGATTTGCTGATGGAAATTGAAAGGTATAATTTAAGCCAGGAGGGTCAATTGAATTCATTTTTTGAGGCATTCTGGGTTGGTTGAAAGCAGAGATCTGGATTTATCATATACCATCAATCATTTTAGCTGAATCCCATACTCTGACTTTTTCCGTGAGTGGCTTCCGCTTGCTTAAGTAACTTTATGGTTCTGAACAAATCCCTGAACGGTATAGAGGAAGCAAAAAAACAGCTGGAAACCGCAGGAGAGTTTTTAAGTGGTTTCGGTTAGTTTTACAACATCCACATAATTCCGAACATACAGACGATTCATGAAGGTCTTAAAGAATTGCTTTCGAACCTATTGACGCAGTCCGAGAATGTCAAGAGAAAAAAGAAATGAACTACACGCGTCAGGTATATGTTGCTGGTATCGTGCCACACGGCATCAGAAACAGGAATGGAGACATAAAGCTATGCCAAATATGAGGAGAAGGTAAATTCTTTGAACTCAGTGAAAGGTTTCTTGCCCAGTCACATGTGATAGTACTCTTCAATTATATTTCATGATTTCGGTCACACACTGCATAAAAAAGAAAAATCAACTAAACCTTGACAATGTCCAATATTTTAGCTTTGCTTCAAGCATTTCTGAAACGTAAAATATAGAAATTAGAGAAACGGCCAAATAGTATATATATGGGAGATAACATACAGTGTTGTATGACAAAACTTGTAAGTATACGTGTGGATGAACAAACATTGGCAGAGGCTAAGAGATTGAAGATAAATTACTCGGAGGTAATGAGGGAGTCATTGAAGAATGAGATCGCGAGAAGAAACGATAAAGACTTCTTAGAAAGTCTTTCTAAGATACATAGAATGCTGAAGAACGTTGATCGTAACCAGATTCTTGGTGATTTAAGAGAAGACCGGGATCAAAGGTGATAGGGTGGTTTCGAGTTATGTTTTGGATTCAAGTTCACTCTTCACCCTATTCTTCTTGGATTCGGAAGAAAATGTGCATAAAATTCTAAAAGAATCCTCTGTGCTGGACCTGACTGCTTACGAGATTGGTAGCATGCTAACAAAGGGAAATGATGGCCATATAAGGGGACTCGAAAGGGACATCATACTGGATCTAACAAAAGAAATCGAGAAAGTAATTGCCAATATCAGGGTGATCAGACTCAAGAGTTTGGATATCGCAGAGATAATGAAACTTTCACTCTCAACGGGACTCACTTTTTATGATGCATCGTATGTTTTCTACTGCAAATTTCATCAAATGGCTTTGTTGACCGACGATAAGGAAATGTATCAGGAGGCCACGAAGCTGGGTTTGGAGGTCAAGAAAGTAGAAGAGGTTTTCAATTGAGGCGTATGCAGTTCTAGAGTCACAGAAAACTAGCCATGAAAAGATAACGCTTTGCCTGTTTTCGGTATCCACCTAATTAAATAATCGAATACCCACCTATCCTTAAATTGTTGAATAGATTCAACGACTGAATATATCTAATTACTGTGTATGGCTGTTCGTAACTCAGTTGATTTCAGGATATCTTGGATAAACCTGTTTGTTCTAAAGCAATTTCCTGAATTGTTCGATATTTATTTTCGAGTAATTTGTATATTCTCAGTGAATCAACAATAAACGGCTGGAACTTGAGAAAGCAATTGCTTGCAGACTCCTTCATTTCTAATAACTCTATTTCGCTCATCCCATACTCTTTCGATCCTAATGTCAAATGTGGTTCATAAAGGTCAAGCTCGTAGTATCTTCTGCTATTTTCAGGATTGGGGGAGATTGCTTCCACAATCTTCCGGTGCAATACGTTAATTCTATCGGATTCTACACCAAGATATACAACAGATTTCCCAAAGGATTTTACGCCTTTTAATGACAGGTTAAACATTGGGAAGTTACTGCAAATTGTTTTTATAGAATCTATCCAGTATTCATCTTCTTTCAGACCAGCCTGGGATTTGACGGTGATGTGGGGCTCTACAAAGTCTGGCATGGTATTGTCTGACCACCTTCTTTGGAATTGCGTTATTGTTTCTCCATATTTTTTGGGTGGTACGATAGCAATAAAATATTCCATACCCAGCCGATTTATCTTGGTGATTAAAATTTTCGCCAAAATGTCAAAACAGAGCTGCAAAGAGCGACCACAATCTTTCCAAACCCACTATTCTTATGAGTTGCTTGAATAAAAATAATTTTCATATTACTAGAGAGATTGTTTGAGATAAGCCACGAACATGGGCGTCTCCTTTCCGTCTGAAGCAAAGGCTTCAAACTCCAAGTAATGAGATATGAAAGAATAATAAGCCGTTCTATTTTATATATTTAATAAAGCTATGTATTGGATCGTTGCATAAGAATATGAAAATTGCTATATTGAAGAAATTATACTTTTTAGATTCGTAAGTATCAGAGTCTAAGTAATCCTCATTCAGTCGAAGGGAATATATTTAATATTTAGCACCGGATGTCTTTTGGGTCAGATATCTATGGCAGAAGAAAATGAGAAAAAGAAAGATAAGGGAGTCGCAGAAAAGTCTGGAGAAGTAGTTGGAGATACTGCCAAGAAAGGTGCAGACGCAATCAAGGGGTTTGGGAAAGGTATAGTGAAAGGATTCAAGAAAAAAGATGAAAACAAGGATTAACCATTTTACCAATACCTGTGAATTAAGTCTTAAAAAGCATTAGAAGTTCATCAGAAGATCTTCGAACCAGACTGAGTTTTCGTTCAAAAATGGTACGTTCGATGGTCCCTGTGTTAACAAAATATATCCTGTTTCAGTTTGCATTATGGTAGCGATTATACTCCTTTCTTCAAAATGATCCGGGGGCAATTGCTATTTCCCCTCATTGTATTTAAGATATCCTTCTTCCGTTCCAGTTGCCTCTTCACCGTGATAAATTGCCTTTTCTGGCGATTCCCCAAGGAACCTTTTCACAAACTTTTCAAGATGTATGTACACTATCGCAAGTACCGGTTGTATCATCGGTATCACTGCTGGAGCCAGTACTGAATCACCGCTGAGTGCCAGGACTGCAATTGTCGCAGCGACACTCTGATTCTTCGATACTGAAATAAACGCCACCGCCTGGTGATCCTCATATTTCAGATGCGCTAACTTGCTTACAATAAGCGAAAGCACCAGTATTCCCACAATTATCCCGGACTGATAACCAATGAGGTAACCAACCAATCCTGGCATTGTAATAATGATGGAGGCTTCCTTGTCAACCATCACAAAAATTAAGGCCAGCATGGACAGCATTGTAACCAGTGACAGATATTTTTTGGAGCTTTTATTCACAACAACCGGCCCCTTCCACCTCAAAAGAATGTATCTTGTGATCTGACCGGCTATGAGAGGCAGTATGAGGATGTAAAGGATAGACAGCATGATCGGTTCAACTGGTATTGCAACGGATGTCTGGCTGCTGTAGAGTCCGAGAACAACTGGGATAAACGGAACTGCAACGATCAGGCTCACGATTGCCAAAGCGGTCGCCAGTTCTATGCTTCCCCCGGCTATTAGAACGTATCCAAGGGATGCACTCGAAGCGGGCACTATGTTGGAGACCACAAAGCCTGTGCCTATTGAGGGACCAAGGGATGGACCGATAATAAAGGCTAAAACTGGCGAAAGGACAAAAACGTAAACAACCGATATGAGGATCGGTTTCCACGATCTCAGTTCCTTCAGGAAACCCTCAGATTTTAGCTGTATCATTGAAGGATATATGGTCATTATAGCGAAAATGATGACCAGGTTTGCAAAGAGTCCCCTGTTCGCAGCAGTAAAATGCATGGTATAGTATCCTACGATAACAGCAAGGGCTACCGACACAAACGTATACAGGAGCAGGTATTTTCTTACATGCTCCGCCAGTGCTGAAAATTTCCCTCTATCTGCCTGTTTTCCTTGCTGGCTGGAGTCTACAACGCCTGACATTCTATCGCCTGTTCTCGAAGCTTTCCTGGTTTTTCATGATATCATCGACCAGGTTTGCATATTGTGGACTGATGGAATAAAAACTGTATTTCCACACTTCCCTCTGTTTGAGAAGACCAATGTCGTACATCTTTCGAAGGTGGGTTGTAATCGTTGGCTGCGGGATTCCAAGGGCAGGCTGCAATTCACATGCACAGGCCTCACCGTACTTTGATATGGCAGCAAGTATTGCTATCCTTGTCCTGTTTCCCAGCAAATTTAGAAATCTGGAAATCCCATCGAATTTACCAATGTCAACACGCTCTATTTTCTTTATTTCGCAGGATTCTTCTGTATCAATCATCCGTTCATCTCTGTTTTTTTATGATCCCAAATTATTCAGTGTACTGTCTCTTTTGCAGCCTTTTCTTCACTGGCTACAGCACATGGTTGCTTCTGACTGTACTTATAGTGCTGCAAACGCTGCAACCACAGACTTTCCACGTTATTCCAATCTCATATATGAATATCATGATATGACAACGTGATGAACAAATCAACAATATGAACCTGACAGGGAAAGTGCCCGATCATAATATCAGTTGAATATCACAATGCCGGTCGGAAATTTGCACGATCCGGTGGATAGCCCTTTCCTATGACCGTTTTGGAGGTAAATTCTCCTCTTTTCACGACCGCTGATCTCATCAGGTAGTCAGACAGCAGAGATGTTCGGGGACTATTGAAACTTCTGCATCAACACAATAAATATAATCTGAGGATTGATTACGGATGAATAAAAAAACTACCTGAGAGAAGGATTCAACGGGATACATAAAATCCTTCACAGCTCTTGCATGTCCTGCAGGACTGAAGTTCCCGGCAGCAATCAAAAGGCCTGGAGGAGTATGGTCTGAATGGAATATAAGTGGACGGTGCTGAGCAATACCACCCTTGGAACTCTCATGTCATCACTGGATTCCAATATTGTTCTGATAGCGCTTCCAACCATAGCCTCTGAACTGAAGGGAATGACCACCTTAGATGTGCTCTGGACCATCCTTGGATACCAGCTGGTAGTTGCAACCGTTCTTGTCAACTTTGGCAGACTTGCGGATATGTTTGGAAGGGTCAGACTTTACAATATGGGTTTTGCCATTTTCACCATTGGTTCAGGGCTGTGCAGCATATCACAGTCTCCAATGGAACTGATCTCGTTCAGGGTGGTGCAGGCCATAGGGGCCGGTTTTCTGTTTTCAAACAGCGCCGCAATTATCACCGATACGTTTCCCCCGTCCGAAAGGGGTAGCGCACTGGGAATCAACCAGATATCAATAGTGGTAGGGTCCGTCACTGGCCTCATAGCCGGAGGAGTCCTGACTTCGACTCTGGGCTGGAGGTCCATATTCTGGGTAAATCTCCCAATAGGCATCTTTGCAACATTATGGGCGCATTTAAAGCTGAAGGAGCTTTCCCTTCCGACCAAAACCAGGTACCTGGATATCACCGGGAACGTGGTATTTGCATCTGCACTGGTTATTCTTCTCCTTGCCATAACTCTCGAAGCCATATCCGGGCTTCCTCTTATTGTGACTGCTGTGATGCTGTCAGTCTCTTTTGTAATGCTTGTCTCATTTGTCTTGATAGAAAATCGGGCGAAAGATCCCATGTTCGACCTCTCGATCTTCAGGAGCAGGGAGTTTGACTCCGGCAATATCACCATATTTTTGAATGCCCTGTCGAGGGGCTCGTTCATACTGGTCATGGTATTTTTCCTGCAGGGCCCTCTGGTGGGCTTTGATCCCCTTCAGGCAGGCCTCTTTCTTATTCCCATGTCCATATCGCTTTCGGTTTTTGGTCCTGTGAGCGGCGTTCTTTCAGATCATCTGGGACAGAGGCCTTTTGTGATACTTGGGCTGCTTGTTTCGTCTGCTGGCTTTCTCATAATGACAATGATACCAGCTGACGTCTCTTTCACCCGGTTGCTTCTGCCGCTCGTGCTTATCGGATCGGGGATGGGAATTTTTGCATCTCCCGACCGCGCCTCCATAATGAATTCAGTTCCAAGCCAGCGCAGAGGCATAGCTTCAGGAATAAGCACCACCCTGACCAATGTTGGAAATACCGTCAGCATTGGATTGGCCTTCCTCATAATGAGTACGCAAACTTCCAGATCAACGCTTGACAGGATCTTCTCCGGGCTCTCTGCCACCGGAACCTCCTTCTCTGCGGGTTCCTTCCTTGACTCGATGCACCTGGTATTTTTCATTTCAGCCGCACTGCTTGTCTTTTCGGTATTCTTTTACGTTTTTGGTTTCTCAAAAATGCGGATGAGCAGACCCTGAACTTTATTCCAATAAATGAAGAAAGATGAGAATCCTTCAGATCAGAAGTTTATGCGGGTGCCCGTACCGGCCTGCTCTGATACTGTATGTAATCGTCTCCAAAGTAAGCCTTGAATATTGCCTCTGTCCTTCCCATCAGAGCATCCCAGTACATGGCCTCCATCATCTTCTTCATGATGTATTTGTCCTTTGACGGTGACAGTTTCAGAACCGGTTTTGTATAGGTTCCTATTACGAACGTTGCCTTCCCGTAGCCTGTTTCCATAGAGCACTGAGTGCGTCCTGTGAAGAGAGCCTTCACATTGTTTCCGGTTATATCGCTGACAATGTTTTCCCCTACGACTATGCCTTCAAGATGCGCCTCAACGCCCGCCTTTGATATGGGGATGTTGGTGACATCGCCTATGGCGAATGCATTTTCATATGTGGAAATGTGAAGGTCTGTCTTGTCGGTCTTAATCCATCCGTCCTCGTCGGTGAAATCCTGCCCCTTCAGAAAATCGCCTGGTTTGTGTGGCGGAACAAGCATCAGCGTATCATAAGGGATTTCATCGCCCTCCAGCGAAATGACCTTTTTTCCTGCAGTGTCGATCCTGTCAACAGTGAATCCCGTGCTCATCTCTATGTTTCTTTCCCTGAATAGCGGTTCGATAACCTCGTTTATGGGTTCCGCAGGATATATTCTGATATAGGGGGTTACGAAATTTATGCTCACCCTTTCGCGCAGCCCGCTCCTGGTGAAAAATTCGTCCAGGAGAAGCGCTGCCTCGTTAGGAGAAGGTGGACATTTGTAAGGAAGTCCTGCTATGCCTACCACTATTTTGCCGGTTTTCATTGATGATACAGCTCTGTAGAGATTTGCGGATTTTTCCGCGCTTGTGTGATAATCCAGATTATCCCTGGATAAACCATCTATCTGACTGTAATCAGGTTCACAACCGGTGCCGACAACAAGGTAATCGTAACTCATGTTCCTCCCTGACCCGGTCACTATTTTGTTTTCCTCAGGTATTATCCTGGCGCATTTTTCCGGGATGAGGTTTATTCCCCTGAGGATGAGGGAGGATACATGCCTCCTCATTGCTTCCGGCTTCTCTCCCTTGAATGCTATTCCAATATAACCGGGTTGAAATTCATGATAGACTGCGGGATCAATAACCGAGATGCTTATCTCCTCTTTCTTCAGCTCGACTGAAAGATCCTGTGCCAGTTTGTTTGCGGTTATCAGTCCGCCTGCTCCTCCACCCACTATCAGTATTCTCTTCATGCATGCTCGCCCCCTGGGTCAACTTTTCCCTGTTATTTTTATTGTGACGGTATATTCACCATTTTTTTCCTTCACGTCGACCAGCTGGTTTTTAGTTCTGTCGCACCAGCTTTTGGAATCGGCCTTTATTCCGGGATCAGTTGCCATGACCACGAGAATATCGCCGTTGCTTGCCTTCTTGTAAGCCCTTATGATATCGGTAAGGGGACCCGGGCATGCGGTTCCCCTGCTGTCAATGTTTACGGTGACCATATATGCCTCTAGATGAACATGACCTGTCCATCGGATGCTGACTGCATGAATGCTGCAGCGCCGATGATATCGTCCACCATGGGATCAAGTTCTGACTTCTTGAGGTTCATTGCACCTGCCATTAGGGAGCACATGTAAACCTTCACCTCTCCTATCTCTCTTGCAGTCTTCAGCATCTCATGCCAGTCTCCCGACTTGAGCTTCTGGAGTCCAACCGCCATCTCATTGATGACGCTGTTGAAACCATATGGAACAACGTTTGCAGACTTGTACCCATCCTTCTTAAATGCGGGAACTGCTGTGGCGGTCACAAATACCCTCACAGGGACCCCAAGATTTGCTGCGGTCTGTACCAGTACTCCCATGTTTATCAATTTGTCCACTGTTCCGGTGGACATTATTATGTTAAGACTACCTCCAGCCATTATATCACCTCTGTTAGCATAAAATCAACCTGTTTCGGGATTTATTCTTTCGCCCTAACCGTAAAGGTTAGGTGTGCATTGGGTGGGGCGGACAGGCCGTTTGCTGTTAGTGTGTTTAAATCTCAAAATAGTATTACAATGTGTTTTTACAAAGGATGATTCTATTTAGGCAATCGTTTGAATAAAGCTGACATTTTGCCGGGAAAATTCATAGAGGTTTTAATACTTGAACATGGATGCCACTTTGGTCTGACATGGTTGTGCATGAGAAATGGAATGCCCTTGTATGCGACCCCGTGGACAGTGTGCTAATAGACGGTCTCAAGAATCGGGGGCTAACCGTTGAATACGAGCCTTCAATCACCCCTGACGATCTGGCGGCATCCATAGGGAAATTTCATGTGGTGGTTGTAAGGAGCAGAACAAAGCTTACGTCAAGTATATTATCCTCTGCATCAAATCTTAAAATCATTGCCAGGGCGGGCATCGGAACAGACAATATAGATACAGAATATGCCAGCAGGCATGGAATTTTCATAGTCACTGCAGCCGGTTCCTCCACGCACTCTGTCGCCGAGCTGAACATCTCACTGATGATTATGCTGGCAAGAAATCTGAATTCGCTGGTTGAAAAGACCAGAAACGGGATATGGGAGAAATCCCCCGGCACGGAACTTTACGGAAAGACTGCAGGTATCATAGGAATGGGAAGAATTGGTTTTGCAACTGCAAGGATACTTTCATCAATGGGAATGCAGGTGGCCGCCTACGATCCAGTCGTTAACATGGAGTTCATTGAGAAGATGCATGGTGAATACCATGACCTTGATACGATATTATCTGTCTCCGACGTTATTTTTGTTCTGGCAAACCTCACGGACAGTGGAAATGGTATGCTCAATGCAGCACATATTTCAAGGATGAAACAGGGGATTTTGATTGTGAATACGAGCAGAAGCGAATTTATTAAGGGTAGTGACCTGTTTGAGGCGATGAAGTCTGGAAAGATCGGGGGCTATGCAGCAGATGTCTTCTGGCACGAACCACCCGTTGAACCATGGGAGAAAGAACTGATCTCCATGAGCAATGTTATGGTTACTCCACACATCGGTGCTCAAACTTATGAAGCCCAGAAAAAGGTTGCGGAATATACCCTGAATAACCTTTTCAAAAAAATGGAGGAGATCTGAGTATGCTTTTGATACCTGGTCCTGTTGACGTACCCGATTCAGTGCTGAGGGCTTCAGCATACGTGGTCAACCACCGCTCCACGGAATTCAGGGAAATAGTGAGAGACTGCGAAAAGATGATGAATGGTTTTGCAAAATCCTCAAAAACTGTCATGACAACGGGCTCCGGCACCACCGCCGTGGAATCAATGATTTTTTCACTGACTGAACCGGGGGAGAATGTCCTGGCTGTATCATTTGGCGAATTCGGGGAAAGAATGATCGAAAGCCTTGAAAGGAGAGGACTCAGAGTTCATACCATCAGGAAGGGGCAGAACGATTCCATGAGCGGAGAGGAGATTGAACAAAAACTTTCAGAACACGGTGAGATCAAATCACTGTTCCTTGTTCAGAATGAAACGGGCAATGGCACATCAGTCAGAAACCTGAAACAGATTGCCAGAATGGCAAAGACACATGGTGTCAGGATCTTCGTGGATTCGGTTTCTGCCTTCGGGGCTGTGCCTGTTATGGTGGACGGCTGGGGCATTGACGCAATGGCAACCTGCAGCCAGAAGGGTCTCGCCTCTGTACCCGGTCTTGGGATAGTATGTTTGGGAAGGGAGATTTCCGAAAACCTTTCTCCGAGAAATGACATACCGCAATACCTCGATCTCGGTATCTCCCTCAGGTTCATGCAGAAGAATGAGACTCCGTACACCCCGTCGACCGGCAGTTTCAATGCTCTCAGGACAGCCTTGAAAATACTGGATCATGAGGGAATAGAAAACAGGTGGAAGAGACACAGCACTAATGCCGCATTTCTGAGGGATTTTCTTTCGAAATCCGGAGCAGACATTATTGGAAACAATGGCAATTACTCCGATACGGTGATCGCGTTCAACCCCCATTCTGATGTAAATTCAATCATTGAAGGCCTCTCATCAAGGGGCATAGTGGTCTCAAGAGGGATGGGTGAATTGAACAGGAACGCCCTGAGAATCGGGAATCTTGGGATGGTAAGTGGCCGAGAGATCATGACATTCCTCAACGCATATTTCGATATTACAGGAAAACACATGAGAGTTGAAACTGCAGACATACCAGAAGGATCATTATATCCTGAAAACCTGACAGATTAACCAGATTCATCGCGGGTATCATATTTTATACAAAAATGGGATATCCCTGCGTGCAAATCAGCGTATCCCACATTTCCAAGACTTACGCCGGCAATGTGCTGGCGCTGGATGATGTAAATTTCAGTTTCAACCACAACGGCATATTTTCCCTAATCGGTAAAAACGGAGCAGGCAAGACAACACTGATCAGGATTCTCTCAACGCAGCTTCTGCCATCTTCCGGTGGTGCCACAATCAACGGATTTGACATTCTGAACCAGACCAGAGAGATCAGGGAGATCATCGCAGCTGTGCCTCAGGAGGCCAGGGCTGTTCCTTGGATGACCCCGCTCCAGACCATCACGTCATATCTCATGTGGCGCGGATACACCCATTCAGATTCAAGAGAGATGGGAAAGAACGTGCTCAGGACTCTTGGCATGGAGGAACAGGAAGACAAGAAGAACAGGAACCTTTCCGGGGGGCAGAAGAGAAAAGTGCTGGTTGCAACAGCGCTGGCAAGCGAAGCGACCCTTATTTTCATGGATGAACCCACCACGGGCCTTGATTTCATATCCCGGAAGGAACTCTGGAATCTCCTGGCATCCCTGAAAAGAGACAGGTTGATCATACTCACCACTCATTATCTGGAAGAAGCCGAAACGCTGGGTGACCTCATAGGCATCATGAGCGAGGGGAACATGGTGGGATTCGGCTCACTTGGGGATCTTCGGAAGAGGGTAAGGTATCCGCTGAGCATCAAAATTTTTTCCGAGGACTTCGACACCTCCGGGATTAAGGGTGAAGTTCAGAAAACTGCACAGAACTCGATTCAGATATATACCGGAGAAGGCGAGGCGTATGAACTGGCGGAGACCCTGCTTTCGAGGCACCTAAAGTTTACAGTGCAGGAGATTAACCTCAACACAATATTCGAGTCTCTCGTCAGGGGAGATGAGCTGAATGAATAGAAATGTGGGCAGCCAGGTCTATGCCTCCGTTCTTGTGAATTCAATTTATGCGATGCTCAACTATCCCGTGACCCTTATCAGCACGCTCCTTGCCCCACTGTCCATACTGGCAGTCGTAACATTCGCAAGCCATGGAACGCTGCTGCCTGTTGCAGCAGAAGGGGCTCTTATAATGAACATGGTGTCAAGCGGAACCTCTCTGCAGGGCGATCTTTCACACCTCAAGAATGACATGCGGCTGCAGGACATGATAGTGAGTTCGCCCACCGGACCGGGCGTTTATGTTTTTGGGATGGCCATATCAGAGATAGTCTATTCCATTCCCACGCTTATTGTACTCCTGATTTTCAACGTTCTTTTCGTCAGGACAACGCCCCTGGGTGCGATTGTCATCTTCCTGGACATGGCCACAATATTCACGTTTTCCATATCGCTCGGTTTTTTGCTTTCAACCTTTTCATCGGATATTGTACAAAGCTGGGCTTTCTCCGGGATATTGTCGCCGATATTGACGACGATACCTCCTGTGTATTACCCGATATCATACATTCCTCTACCTTACAGATACCTTGCCTATGTGTCACCGACCACGTACGCTGCCCAGATCGCTCAGAATGCTGTTGGATTCACCACCCTGTCCCTTGGGACCGCGGTCCTTTACTGGATAATACTTCTGAGCATTACAGCCCTGTTCGGATACCTTGCAATGAAGAGATCCAGGTGGAGAGATGTTTAAACCATGAAATGTACACTGCCAGCCAGCTGTTATCCATCCCTTTGGTCTAAGATTGGTTGCCGGCTATATACGTTACGAAAAATATATACCAATAATATTATACAATCCTCACCATGAAGATTTGTGTTCGATGCATTGGATGAAAGCAGGTTAAAGAAAGTTCACCTGAGGATCACTGCCCTTTCTTCCGGGGGGAGTTTTCTTGACGGATACGACATATCCATAATATCGGTTGCCATTCTCATACTGCAGCCGCAGTTTTCCCTGACTTCGACAGAAATCACACTTCTGCTCGGCTCCACAATCCTGGGCATGATATTTGGGGGCGTCCTTATTGGCTACATTACCGACCTCAAGGGGAGAAGATATGTGTATCTCTGGGACATGGCTTTTTTTATACTTTTTGCCGTGCTCTCTGCAATAGCCACAGATTATCTTCAGCTTCTTCTTTACAGGCTCCTTCTGGGCGTTGCCATTGGAGCAGACTACGCCATAACTCCAACCATAATAGCTGAATTCTCACCGGTGAAGCACCGGGGGAAACTGCTGAGTTTTTCGGGCGCAGCCTGGTTCATAGGGGCTTTCGCTTCCTACGGCATAGGCA